>LGFB01000034.1 GCA_001508835.1 bacterium 42_11 | reverse complement strand
TAGGTGGCATTTGGGGAACGGGGTTAGGAAGAGGATTGCAAAAATTTTATTATCTTCCTGCTCCTTATACAGATTTTATATTTTCTGTTGTAGGAGAAGAGCTTGGATTAATTGGCAGTTTTCTAATTATATTCCTTTACTGTATTGTTGGTTGGTCTGGGTTTTGTATAGCGAAGAAGGCTAATACCGTTTTTGGTAAACTTTTGGGAATGGGTGTTACCTTTTTGATATTATCTCAAGCTTTTATCAATTTAGGGGGTGTTACGAATTTTATTCCTTGCACAGGACTACCTTTGCCATTTTTAAGCTATGGTGGTTCAAGCATGTTGATCAACATGTCCTCGGTGGGGATATTGCTAAGCATAGCAAAAAGAAGTGTTAGGAATGGGGATTAAGGTGCTAATTGCTGCTGCTGGTACGGGTGGACACGTTTATCCTGCAATAGCGTTAGCTGATTTTTTAAAAAGTAAAGGAGCTGAAGTGTTCTTCTTGACATCTGATAGGGGAGAAAGAGAAATCTTGGAGCGAAAAGGTTATACTTACAAAGAGCTTTCTTATCGGGGATTTTATAGAAGATTTTGTTTTCAGAACGTTCTTAGGGGGCTCAAGCTGGGAATTGCCTTTTTGCAGTGCATTAGCCTTTTGATGCAAATTAAACCAAATATAGTTTTAGGTATGGGAGGATATGGGGAGGTTCCACCTATTTTGGCGGGGAAGCTTTTGGGAATCAAAACTCTTATTCATGAACAAGATGTGATACCTGGACTTTCAACGAGATTGTTAGCTCGGTTTGTTGATAAGATATCATTAGCCTATGAAGAAACCTTACAGTTCTTAAGGGAGAGTGTGGTTGGAAAATGTGTAGTTACTGGAAATCCTGTTAGGGAGGAGATTTTAAGAGTTACTCCGGGAAAGGCGAAAAAGAAATGGGGATTTGAGGGGAAAAAAGTTTTGCTTGCTTTCGGGGGGAGTTTAGGAGCGAAGACAATAAACGATTCCGTATTGGGGCTTATTAGAGAGCCAGCATATAAGGATGTCTTGGATGAGTGGGGAATTATTCTTATCACGGGCAAAAAAAACTTCAAAGAAGTGAAACAAAGTCTTGCCGATTTGGATAGAGGCAATTCGCCAGCTTTTAAAATATTGCCCTATATAGATAATATATGGGATGCTTATGAGGCAGCGGATTTAGTTCTCTCAAGAGCAGGAGCTAATACCATAGCTGAGCTCGAAGCTTTGGGATTACCAGCCATCCTTGTTCCATACCCTTATAGCACAGCGAATCACCAATTCTTTAATGCACGTATTTTAGAGAAAAAAGGTCAAGCGATTGTGCTTGAAGATAGCAAGTTAAATCCTTTAGAGCTTTATTCTATACTTAAAAAGAATACCATAGTTCGTGGTGCTTTCAGGCTAAAGCACAGAGTAAACCCTACAGAGTGTTTGGGAAAGGTGGTATTAAGCCTTGTTTAAATTAGGGGATAAGTGCCATTTTATAGGGATCGGTGGCGTAGGTATGAGTGCTTTAGCCTTTATTTTGCACGAAATGGGAGTCCAGGTTTCTGGTTCGGATGTTGGAGAATCCCCATTTTTGGATGCTTTATCAAAAAGGGGAGTAAGGATTTTTAATCGTCATGAACCGTCCAATATAGGAGATGCAAAATATATTGTTTTTTCCTCGGCTATTAAAGAGGATAACCCTGAGTTGCTTTTTGCAATTAAGCAGGGTTTGAGGATTATGCATAGAGCAGAGCTTCTAGAAATTATTATGGATTCCTTTAAGAGAATAGGAATTACGGGAACTCACGGAAAAACTACTACTACGGCGATGGTTATGAAAGTTCTTATCGACATGGGATTGGATCCATCGGGAGTGATAGGGGGTGATTATCCATACATAGGTGGTAACTATAGGCTTGGAAAAGGAGGGTATTTTGTTGCGGAAATTGATGAAAGCGACGGGAGCTTTCTCCATTTGTCAAGGTTGGATTATTTGATAATTACAAATTTAGAAGAGGAGCATATAGAAAACTACAGAGGGTTCGATGAGCTTAAGGTTAAAATCGCCAAATTGGCGGAAGCATCACAGGTTGTGCTATTTAATAGCGATGACCCTGTTTTAATAAGTATGAAGTTAAAGGGTCTATCATATGGTTTTAAAAGCGGATCTTTTAGGGGGATGAAAAAGGGACCTCGTTCACTATATGTTGAGGGTTTTGGTACTGTTAATTTGTCAGTGACTGGTGAACATAACCTTTATAATGCCTTAGCTGTTATGGCGTTGGCTAAAGAGTTAGGGTTGGACAAAGAGGGAGTCGTTAATTCTTTAAAAGAATTTAGGGGCGTTAGACGCAGAATGGAGGTATTGGGAGAAGCGGGGGGTATTCTTTTTATTGATGACTATGCTCATCACCCTACGGAGATAAAAGCGGTTTTAGAAACTTTGCGCAAAGAATGGAGAGATAGAAGGCTTGTTGTAGTTTTCCAGCCTCATCGATATTCTAGAACGTTGAGAATGTATAGGGATATAGCAAGGGCTTTAATGTTGGCTGATTTTGTTGCTGTTACTGAAATCTATTCTGCTTCAGAGATTCCCATCCCAGGTGTGAGTGGTAAGCTTATTTACGATGTTTTACAAGAAGCGGGGAAACAAAACTCCGTTTTCTTCTCTGATATGCAAAATGTGCAAGAATTTTTTTTGAGAGAGTTGAAAAAAGGAGACCTTTTTATTACTATAGGAGCTGGGGATATTTATAAGCTTGGAAGGACCCTGCTTGTTAAGATTAAGGAGGGTTGCCAATGAAAATAGAACGTCTTCTTACTAAAATAAAAGGGGTAGTGCTAAAAGGAGAGCCCTTATCTAATCATACCTCTATAGGTATTGGAGGTCCCGCTGACTATTTCATAATCCCTGAAGATGTTGAGGATGTGAGAAGAGTAATTGCTTTTTGTAAGGAGGCTGGCATTGAGGTCTTATTTCTTGGGCAGGGTAGCAATGTTCTTATAAGTGACGAGGGATTTAGAGGGGTGGTTTTGAAGTTTGTGGATGGTAGAAATTTGCAAGGGATTTGTTTTCTTGACCAGTTTAGGGTGGAAGTTCAAGCAGGTGTTCCTCTTAAAAGACTTATAAATTTATCTCAAGAAAAAGGTTTATCGGGCTTGGAATTTGCTATAGGTATCCCAGGTTCCCTTGGAGGAGCTATATGGACAAATGCAGGGGCTAACTCTCACGCAATAGGTTCCCTCGTAGAACAAGTTACTGTGATCCAAGAAGACGGCGAGATTAAAAGGCTTTGTAACGGAGATATGTTTTTCTCTTACCGTTACTCTAATTTTCAGGAAAAAAGCTGGTTTATATGGAAAGCGGTTTTGCGTCTTGAGCCTTCGACTCCTGCTGAAATAGCTAAAAGAATTAGAGTCTTTTGGGAAAAAAGGAAGAAACAACCGTTTTCTTGCCAAAGTGCGGGTTGCATATTTAAAAATCCACCAGGAGACTATGCAGGCAGACTTATAGAACAAGCGGGGTGTAAAGGCATGGTAATAGGTGGAGCAAAAGTTTCGGAGAGTCACGCAAATTTTATAATAAATATAGGAGGCGCGAAAGCGAGGGATGTTCTTCAGCTGATGGAAATTATAAAGGAGAAAGTAAAGGAAAAATTTGGGGTTGAACTTGAGCCGGAAATCGCGATTTATCTTTAAAATTGTTTTTGCTGTTAGTTGTGTTTGGACTTTCTACTTCTTTGTTTTTAAATCTGATTTTTTTAAGGTAGACTACTGTGAAGTGAAGGGATCTGCTGCTGTTTCTCTAAAGAGTTTGGAGGAAGCAGGTATCCTACCCATAGGGAAAAACATTTGGTTAGTGAACGAAGAAGATTTGGCTTTTGAAATAGAGAAAAGATGGTTTGTAAAGGTGGTGCGTATAGTCAAAAAATATCCCTCTTCTGTGATTATAAAGTTAGAGGATCAACTGCCAATTGCTGTTATTAAGTCTCCTAATGGTTTGTGGCTGATGAGTTTAAGAGGATTGCTTTGGCCCGTTTTGGATGTAAAAAAACTCCCTAAAGGATTATGTGTTGTGAAGTATTACAAGGAAATTGTCTGGGTTCCTGGTAAAGAGGTAGAAGCTTTTGACTTAAGGGAGTTGATAAATCTGTTTTCTGCTATGAATGGTATCGAGGAAATAGATGTTAAGGAGAATTATATTTTTGTGAAAAGTAGAGACTATGATATTTTCTTTTCTAAGGGAGAAAGTATACCAATGAGTTTATCTAAGTTGAGAAAAGTTCTTGAAGAACTTTCTAAGAAGAAAAGAACGAAGAACCTGATTTTTGACATGAGATTCAATGATATGGTAATAGTAAGGGAGAGAGAAAAATGAAGGGAAAGTCAGAGACTATTGTGGGTCTTGATATAGGAACCACCAAGGTTTGTGCTCTTGTTGCTGAGCCGGGCGAGGATGGAAATCTTGAGGTAAAAGGTTTAAGTCTTGTTAGGTCAAAGGGAATGAGGAAGGGGGTTATTGTAGACCTTGATGGGGTTATAGATTGTGTTAATAAAGCTGTATCGGAAGCTTCGCAGAGATCAGGAGTTAGTATAAATAGTGTTTATGTTGGAGTAGCAGGTTCTCATATTTCTACACTGAGGAACAGAGGGGTTACTTTGGTAAGTGGTGAGGCTCGAGAAATTAGTCTTGGGGATGTAAACAGGGCTATGGAGGCAGCTCAGGCAGTTTCCATTCCACAAGATAAAAAGACTATTCATGTATTGCCTATGGAGTTTATAGTTGATGGACAAAGAGGGATAAAAGATCCTATAGGTATGGCTGGTATAAAATTGGAAACCGAGGTTCTCATAGTATTAGGTTCCTATACATCTATACAGAGTACGGTAAATTGCGTAACAAGGGCGGGTTTAGTTCTTGAAGGAATGCTATTGGAACCTATAGCTTCGGCGGAAGCTGTTTTATCTCCTACGGAAAAAGAGCTTGGGGTTCTTGTTATAGATATTGGTGGTGGTACTACGGATATTGCTGTGTTTTTAGAGGGTAATATACGTCATGCAGCGGTTATCCCTGTTGGAGGGGATCATATAACGAGTGATATAGCTGCCATATTTAAGATTCCCCTTAGTATGGCTGAGGAGATTAAAATAAAATATGGTTGTGCCTCTGTAGATTATGCTGAAAGCGGTTTAGACATTGAGCTCAAGACGGCTTTGGGTAAAGGAGCCTCGAACAGTAGAATATCTCATAGGGAACTGTGTGATGTCATTGAGGCGAGGGTAGCAGAGATTTTCTTTTTGGTGAGGGAAAATCTAAGAAAATCGCAGTGTGCTATGTATCTTCCTGCGGGTGTTGTTTTGACAGGTGGAGTTGCCTTGTTAAAGGGTATAGATGATTTGGCTATGAAGATGCTTGATTTACCTGTTCGAATTGGTAGACCGAGAGATGTAGGGGGCCTTTCAGAGATGGTTTCAAGTCCAATTTTTTCCACAGCGGTTGGTTTGGTTAAATATGGTATTCAGCAAAGGACTTCTGGTGATAGGCATTACAGAGGCAGTCTTATTGGTGGAGAGAGTTGGTTTGATAGATTAAAAGAGCGAATAATAAGAATGTTTGTAGAGTTCTTTTAAAGGTTGGTAAAACGTTGGAGGGTGATTAACATGATAGAAATTGTGAAAGATGAGGAAGGAAGGAAAATTGGTGCCGAAATAAGGGTAATAGGGGTTGGCGGGGGAGGAAGTAATGCTTTGAATCGAATGATAGAAGCTGGTTTAAATGGGGTTAAGTTTATTGCCGTTAATACCGATTTACAAGCTTTAAGTTTGTCTAAAGCTCCCGTTAAGCTTCAGATAGGAGAGAAGCTAACACGGGGTTTAGGAGCTGGAGCTAACCCTGAAATAGGAAGAAAGGCAGCTGAGGAAGACAGAGAGAAAATATCTGAAATCTTGAAAGGTGCAGACATGGTATTTATAACTGCAGGCATGGGGGGCGGAACGGGTACAGGGGCTTCTCCTATTATAGCTGAGATTGCAAAAGAATTGGGCATATTAACAGTAGGTGTAGTAACTAAGCCCTTTACTTTTGAAGGAAGAAGGAGGATGCTTCAGGCTGAGGAAGGTATAAAGTCTCTCAAAGAGAAAGTTGATGCTCTGATAGTTATACCGAATGATAGGCTTCTCGATGTTGCAGATAAAAATACATCTCTTGTAGAAGCTTTTAGAATGGCAGATGATGTATTAAGACAGGGGGTTCAGGGCATTTCTGATCTTATAATGGTTCCTGGGCTTGTAAATGTGGATTTTGCTGATGTCCAAACGATAATGAAAGATGCAGGTTCAGCTTTAATGGGGGTAGGGTACGGAAGAGGCGAAAACAAAGCTTTGGAAGCTGCTAAAGCGGCCATATCGAGTCCACTTCTTGAAAATTCCATAGAAGGAGCTAAAGGTATATTGCTTAACATTTCTGGAGGTATGGATTTGACGCTTAAAGAAGTTAATGATGCAGCTGATTTGATAACTAAGGTTGCTGATAGAGATGCAAATATCATCTTCGGAGCGGTAATCAAAGAGGAAATGAGTGATGAAATAAGAATTACTGTAATAGCTACTGGATTTGAAGCCAAGTCAAGTAGAGTTAAACCTTTAATGGATTTTAATGTTTTTAGCCCAATAATAGATACAGAGGACTTAGATATCCCTCCATACCTTAGGAGAAGAAAGGGAGGGAGTCCACCGAATATCGATCAAAAGTAATGCTTTGGGAGTGGAGGAGGGAGACGTTACGTTATAAAGAAAAGGAGCACTGGCTTAAGCCTCTTTGGAAACCCGAGGGGTATCTACGGTGGGCTTTGGTTTATCCTAACTTCTATTCTCTTGGTATTTCTAATTTGGGTTTTCTTCATATATATAGAATTTTAGCTAGTGACAAGGAAGTCTTTGTTTCCAGATTTTTTAAGTGGGATGGATATCCTCCTCTTTCTTTTGAAGAAGGTAGAAGTTTATCGGAGTTTGATGTAATTACATTCTCTTTATCTTACGAGTTAGATTTTCTTAATGTTGTCCGTATTCTTAAGAATGCTGGTATCCCCGTTTTAAGAGAGGAAAGAAGCGGGAATTTATATCCAATCATTGGGGTAGGTGGTATTTTCCCAACAATGAATCCTCTACCTCTTTTCCCTATAGCGGATTTTATCGTATGTGGCGAGGGGGAAGAGGTAGTAAAAGAAATTGTTGTAATGCTTAAAAGCCTTATGGGGAGACCAAAAGAAAAAGTATTAGAAAAGTTATCCGAGGTAGAGGGTGTTTTAGTTCCTGGAATTAAGGAATGTACTTCTAGAAGGTGGGTTAGGGATTTAAACGAACATTCTCTGATTGCACCTCTTTGGACTCCTTTGAATCAATTCAGGGGTGCCTTGTTAATAGAATTAAATAGAGGTTGTGTTAGATCTTGTTTTTTTTGTCCTGTTCGACAATGTTATAGTCCATTCAGGGTTGTGTCTTTAGATACGATAAAAAGTTTATTAGAAAACGTTTCTCCCCAAATTAGACTTGGTCTAATAAGTTCTGTTGCTTCAGATCATCCTCATTTTGAGGATTTATTGGATTATCTTTTGAACGAGGGAAGAAAAGTTTCGTTTGGTTCTTTTAGGGTGGAAGGTATTTCTGAAAAATTACTTAAATTGCTCAAGTTGAGTGGACAAAACGTTTTAACGTTGGCACCAGAAACAGGTAACGAAGATCTGAGAAAAAGGATAGGGAAGGATTTTTCTAACGAACTTATTGAAGAAAAGATAATGTTGATCTACAATTTCGGTTTTAGAAAAATTAAGCTTTATTTCATGATAGGATTGCCTGGAGAGACTATAAGTGATGTAAATGACATAGTTGACTTTGTTGGATATTTGAAGAAAACATTTAAGGATGTTAATTTTGTAGTTAACATAAGTCCATTTATACCGAAACCCTTTACTCCCTTTGAGGGAGAACCTTTTTTGTCTATAGGTGAGTTTCATGAGAGAATCAAGTTGATCAGAAAGCTTAGTAGTGTGAGTATTAGAATGGATGGCCTGAGGGAAGCTCAGCTTGAAGCTTTGATTGCAAGAGGAGATGCTAAGTTGGGCAAGGTTATTTCTTTGCTTGATGGGAAAGTTTCAGCTAAGACCTTGGAAAAGTATGTCGATCTTAAACCGTATTTAGATGGTAAAGTGGGAGTTCCTTGGAGAGATGTGGTAAAATCGTAATGGAGGTGTTGTTTTATGGGAGTGGAGAATATTCTAAAGAAGATAGATGATGTTAGGTGGCTTTTACCGAAAGATTATAAGAGTGGGATGCGAGTTCCCGGTCTCATATATGCTGATAGAGAAATACTGAAGGGTTTAGAAAAGGAGCGAGTCTACGAACAGGTTGCGAATGTGGCTACGCTTCCTGGTATTGTAGGGTATTCCTATGGCATGCCTGATATTCATTGGGGATATGGGTTTCCCATAGGTGGAGTTGCTGCAATGCGAATTGAAGACGGGGTTATATCTCCGGGAGGAGTTGGTTACGATATTTCTTGCGGTGTTAGGCTCCTTGTAAGTCCCCTTGAAAAAGAGGAAGTAGAATCGCGCATAGACTTGCTTGTTAATAGGCTTTTCTCTGCTGTACCTTGTGGAGTTGGCGAGACAGGAAGAATAAGGTTGAAGCATAGTGAGTTAGACGAAGTTCTTTACAAAGGGGCACATTGGGCAGTTGAGATGGGATACGGAAATAAGGAAGATCTTTTATGTATTGAGGAAGGGGGGAGGATGAAAAGAGCTAACCCCGATAAGGTTAGTAAAAAAGCCAAGGAGCGGGGAGCTCCCCAACTTGGAACTCTGGGATCTGGCAATCACTTTCTGGAAGTCCAGTATATCGAGGAAGTTTATCTTGAGGATATTGCTAATAAATGGGGATTGAAAAAGGGTTTGGTTACGGTAATGATTCATTGTGGATCAAGAGGATTGGGGCATCAAGTATGTGATGATTATGTAAGGTTAATGAGAAAAAAGATGAAGGATTATGGAATAAAGGTGCCTGATCAACAACTTGCGTGTGTTCCTATAAATTCTAGAGAGGGAGAGGATTACTTTCAAGCGATGTCGGCAGCAACAAATTATGCATTCGCTAATAGGGAAGTAATAACTCATTGGGTAAGGGAAGTCTTTTATGATGTTTTTGGCAAAGATGCCCATCTAAAGCTTCTTTACGATGTTTCTCATAATATTGCTCATATAGAAAGGCATAAGTGGGATGGTAAGGAAATAGAAGTTTGTGTTCACAGGAAAGGTGCAACGAGGGCTTTTGGTCCTAATTCTCCCTATGTTCCGGAGATATATAGGAATGTTGGGCAACCTGTAATAATTCCTGGCAGTATGGGAACACCTTCTTATGTTCTGTTGGGAACTAAGAGAGCGGAGGAGGAGGCTTTCGCTTCTACGTGTCATGGGGCAGGTAGAGTTATGAGTAGGCATGCTGCTGTAAGGGATCTTAGAGGGAAAGATCTTACTGGCGAGCTTGAGGAAAAGGGGGTAAAGGTCAAAGCTCGTGAGAAAGGAACTCTTTATGAGGAAGCTCCGGAAGCTTACAAGAATATAGATAAGGTTGTTGACATAGTTGATAGAGCGGGATTGTCTAAAAAGGTAGTTAGGTTAAGACCGATTGGGGTTATAAAGGGTTAAGTTCCCTCCAAAAGGGCAACATCGTTTCCCAGGGTGTTGCCCG
>LGFB01000033.1 GCA_001508835.1 bacterium 42_11 | reverse complement strand
TTTTGCACCTCCTTAACAGCATCTACAACATGGAAGGTCCGTAACCTTTTATTCCCCGAGAGCAACCATTCTACTTCAATATCACATGCTACTTCCTTTTTGAACTTTCCTTGTTCCAAGTCCCTTTTAGAGCTCTCAACAAGATAGATAGAAGGATTTGCCTTAACCTTCAAAAGATACTTCCCCTCTAAGAAATAAACTTCATCTATTTCTCTAACAGAAAGGAGTTCTTCCCTGAGCTTTTCTTTAAGACTATCAGGCAAAAGAGGACTTACATTAATAAGCGCTATATTTTTACTCAGCGGTCCTACCACTTTAACGTTAGCAAACTTAAAATTAAAGGAGTTCTGTCTCAAAAACGACAACAAAATATCATTAGCCAAGCAAACGGCCATCCCATGGTATTCAGGAGCAACAAGAGGCTTCCATAAATGCTTTACTTTACATCCTTCCCTAGAAACGCCCTCTCCTATTCTGTAATACCTGACGCCGAGCTCCTCCGCAAAACTCTTTATTTCAGATTTGCTAAGGTTTAAAAGAGGGGCATATATATCCTTAAAACGCTTTACGCCTATCCTACTCCAACTATCAGTTAGATTCGCCCCTGTAACTATTATACAACCAGGGAAATGTTCCCTTATTATCGCCAATTTCGTTCTAACACATCTATTACAGGCTTGGCCTCGCTTATGAACCTTCTCAAAAGCTTCCTTAGCTTCTATAAAAAAATGCCTTACTCCAGCATCTTCTGCCACCATTTTAGCGGAAATCTTTGATATATCATAAGTGTAGATTCCATAGTCCAAAGTAACAGCTCTAACTTTATCCTTAGAAACAGCCTTAGCAACCACATGGAGAACCAAAGAGCTATCCATACCCCCAGAAAGAGCAACTACTACCTCACACCCATTTAAGGCTTCCCTCGCTTCCCAAATCAATCTTTCCACGCTCAATTGGATCCAACAGCCCTCCTTTCTTTAAAGCGTTAAGGATACAACTTCTAACATTGGGATTTAACTTTTCAAGCTCGGCAAGAATCTTTTTCATCTCGCTTCTATAATTAGAAGTAGCATAAGGACAATTACTTTCCACCAAGGGAAGCCCCATCTCCTTGTGATAGGAGACAATCACATCCTCCCTAACATAGGCTAAAGGCCTAACAATGACAAACCTACCGCACTCAGACCGAACCCAAGGTCTGCTAGTTTCCAAAGAACCCGCAAAAAAGAGGCTCAACATAAAAGCCGTAATGATATCGTCAAGGTGATGCCCCAAAGCTATTTTATGGCAACCTACTTTTTCCGCAAGTTCATATAAAGCCCCCCTACGCATCGAGCTACACAAAGAACATGGGTCTTTCTCCTTTTTAAGTTCGAGAACCTTTGCTATTTCTGTCTCCATGTAGAAAAACGGTATATTTCTCTCTTCGCATAACCTCTCTATGGGTGTAGGGTCGAACCCCTGCCACCCCATATTTAGGGTTAAACAGTAAATTTCAAACTTTATTGGTGCAAACTTAAGTAGCTTCCAAAGAAGGTCCAGAAGAACTATACTATCTTTACCTCCAGAAACGGCAACCCCTATTTTTTCTCCATCAAGTATCATCTTATAGTCATCCATGGCTTGCCCCAAAGGACGCCATAGATTATATCTATATTTTAGTCTTCCTAAAAACTTCTTCTTGTATTTGTTCATTCCAATCCTTCCTCACGAACTATTTTCGCTAAAACACCATTTACAAACTTACTAGATTCCTCGGTCCCATATTTTTTGGCAAGCTCCACAGCTTCATTTATGGCGACAGAAAGGGGAACATCTTCCCTTCGTCTAAGTATCTCATATAGAGCAATTCTTAAAATGTTCCTATCTACAGAAGCCATCCTATCTATCTTCCACCCAACCGTATGCTTCTCTATAAGTTTGTCTATTTCTTCCTTAAAATCGAGAACGCCCTTAACTATCTCTTCAGTAAAAGACTTTACCTCTGGCAGTTCTAATTCTAATGGCAAGCTTTTCAACGCCTTATCATATGTAAGCCTTGGCCTGAAGTCAAACTGATAAAGAATTTGTAAAGCTAATTCTCTTCCCCTTCTCCTTTTCAAGGTATATCCTTAAAGCTCACCTTCCCTTTCTTCTTTCTCTTCTTTCCTTCCAAGATGTATCCCTTGAATTGTCACATTTACTTCCCTAACCTTATAACCCGTCATCTCTTCAACGGTGTTTTTTATCTTTTCCTGGACCTCCAACACAAGGTTGGGAATTCTCATGCCGTATTCTACTGTGAGCGAAAGGTCTACACTAACCTCCCCCTCCTCTACTTCGACCTTTACTCCTCTCGGGGTAGGCTTTTTACCAAACTTTTCAGCAAGCTCCTCTATAAAACTTCCACCCGTAGCAGGCTTTATTCCCTTTACTTCGGCCAAAGCCATAGCCACTATAGTGGCTATGACGTCTTCATTTATCTTTATTTCTCCCTTAACATCAGGATGCTTGCTTTCCATCTCCACCCTCCTCTACCTCCCCAACAACGACAGCCTTCCCACATACTGGACATCTTATTTCCTCCTCAGAATACAAATCTTCAATCGGAACAAAGAACATCTCCCCACAATTGGAACACTCTATCTCTTCGAACTCTTCTTCAACAGCTTCGCCTTCTTCTCCCCAAAATTCCTTCTCCAGATTTGCCAAATCATCGTCAATGGACTCTACATACTCCTCAAGGTCAAGCTGGTTCTTTTCTAACTCCTCAAGTACGGAAGCCACGTCATCCAAAGCATCTACTATCAAATTCACTATTTCCTCAAAATTTTTTTCTGTCACCCCTCCGCCCTTAATGAAACCCTTTATATATGCTACCTTTTCCTTTAAAGACATAGAACTCCCTCCTTTGGAATTGGCGTTAAAATCTCTACCCCATCTTTTCTGACTACAACGGTGTCCTCTATACGAACACCAAACTCCCCCCTAAGATATACCCCAGGCTCTACAGTGATCACCATCCCCTCCTCTAAAACCTCATCGCTACTAATAGAAAGCCTTGGAGCTTCATGGACCTCTAATCCCACACCATGACCTAATGAATGTTTGAAAAATTCTCCCCACTTTCCAAGAAGCTTTAAAGAAAGCTCGTGCAATTTTCTAACTTCCACACCAGGCTTAATTGCAATTAAAACTTGCTCTTGGACATCTCTCACCCTCTCATACACGTTCATAACCTTTGATGAAACTCTGCCCAACAAAAAGGTTCGAGTTACATCTACATTATAACCATCGTACATTACGCCATAGTCGCAAACTACACAATCACCCTCCCTTATAACCCTTAAAGAAGGCCGAGCATGAGGTTTAGCTCCATTCTCACCCGCAGCTATTATAAAAGGAAAAGCCCTTTCTTCAGCCCCAAGAGTTTTAAGAAAGGCTTCTAATTGAATTTCCACATGCCTTTCAGATACACCAGCCTTCAAGTTTTCCGCAAGCCATTCGTATCCCTCCACAACGAGTAAGCCCGCTTTCCGTATCTTCTCTATCTCATCCTCAGTTTTGACTTTTCTCAAACTTTCCACCCCATTAGATATAGGGAAAGGGTCAACGACAGTTTTGAGCTTTTCGAAAAACTCATAAGTTACATGCCTTGACTCAAAAGCTACCTTCTTAATTCCCTTCCCCTTAAGTCTGCTCAGAATGAAATCTATAAGACTAACATTACCGGGAACCTCGTAAACATGGCAATCTTTTACAGACTCTCTTTCAGCATCTTCCAGACATCTAAAATCGGTGAAAAGCTCGAAGGAGTTTTCGGTCAAGACAATTATAGAAGCCTCTCCGCGATAACCACTCAAGTATCTTATATTAATTGGGTTAGAAATAATATAGGCGTCGCACCCTTTCAAAGTAGCTATCTCAAAAGCCTTTTGCCATTTCTTCATTTCGAAAGTCCCCCAATAAGCTGAAATAGTGGCATAAAAACAGAAATAGCAATGAAACCTACAATCGCCCCCAATGAAACAACGAGTATAGGCTCAATCAATGAAGACAAACTTCTTATATCATTGTCTACTTCCTCATCATAGAAATCGGCAACTTTATGAAGCATTTCATCTAAGTTTCCGGTTTCTTCCCCTACTGCAATCATATGAGTGACCATGGGAGGGAAGACATTACTAATCGATATAGCATCCGCTAAACTTTGTCCTTCTTGGACCGCTTCCTTTGCCAGATATATGGCCTTACCTATCACTCTATTGCCAACAGCCTTCGAAACCATATCAAGGGAATCAAGGATAGGAACCGCTGCAGCATTTAGAGTAGCCAAAGTCCTTGAAAATCTTACCATAGTAACTTTAAAAGTCAATCTTCCAATTACAGGTAATTTAAGCTTGACTTTGTCTAAAAAATAAGACGCCTTATCATGATTCTTGAGAAACCTTATTAAGACCAAGAAAATAATGGGGATAAGAAGCAATTTAAAATAATTCGCTTCTAGCCAATAAGTAAAAGATACCAATAGTCTGGTAGGAGTTGGGAGGGGTACGCCTATACCCTCAAGAATAGTGATAAACCTAGGAACTATGAAGCCCACAAGTAGAGAGATAACCACTATAGCCAAGGAAAGAACGAAAAGAGGGTATCGCATTGCGCTTTTAACCCTTTGAACTAGCGCATTTTCCCTTTCCAAGTGAAAAGCCAATCTTTCCAAAACGTCGTCTAACACACCACCAGCTTCCCCAGCTCTAACCAAGCTCACATAAAGGTCACTAAACAAAGCTCTATGCTTAGACATCGCTTCAGCAAGAGAAACCCCTTCCTCTACATCTCTCTTTATAAAACGTAGTGACATTCTTAATCTGCGGTTAGGAGTCTGCTGAGATAAAACATCTAAAGCTGTAATTATGGTCATACCAGCTTTAAGCATAGTCGCAAGTTGCCTGCTTAGTATAGCAAGATCTCGGATAGAAACTCTTCTTAGAATAATTCCTCTTTCCCCAGCATCCCTTGAAAAAAGTTTTTTCTCCTCTTTTATATACAGAGGGAAAAGGCCTTCCTCTCGCAACCTGTAATAAACAAATTTCTCGTTTTCTCCTTCTCTTCTACCTTCTACTATCTCCCCACTTGATGTCTTAGCCCTATATAAGTAGAAAGGCACTTAAAATCACCCTCAAAATCCGATTAGCTTCTCAAGGATTTCAGGATTATGAGCAAACTCCATAGCAACGTTTTTCTCCACAAGACCGTTTTTATATAACTTAGCTATAGCCTGGTCCATCGTTTGCATCCCAAACTTGGAACCCGTTTGAATAAGGGAATATATCTGTGCTATCTTACCCTCTCTAATCAAGTTTCTAACCGCCGGTGTCGCTATCATCACTTCAACGGCTACCACTCTACCGCCACCCTTTTTAGGTAATAACTGCTGAGAAATTATACCCTGAATAACATTGGCCAGCTGAACTCTAACTTGATTTTGCTGGTGAGTAGGAAAAACGTCTATTATCCTATCTATGGTCTGTGGCGCATCAGGTGTATGAAGAGTTGCCATCACAAGGTGGCCTGTTTCAGCAGCCGTTATGGCTGTCGAAATGGTTTCAAGGTCTCTCATCTCACCAATTAATATAACATCAGGGTCCTGTCGCAAAGCATGCCTAAGAGCAGAAGCAAAACTATTGGTGTCTATACCAACCTCCCTTTGGACTATGAGGCTCTTTTTGTGGTTATGAACATATTCGATGGGGTCCTCTATTGTTATAATTTTCCTAGAAAAATTTTCGTTTATATAATCTATCATAGCGGCCAAGGTGGTGTTCTTACCACTGCCTGTAGGACCTGTTACCAATATTAAACCTCTAAGTTTCGTAGCTAAATCCTTAAGTATCGTAGGTAACCCGAGTTCCTCTATGCTCCTTATTCTATTAGGAATCAATCTTATAGAAGCACCTGGAACGCCCCTATGGAAAAACAGATTCACACGATATCGTGCTTTATCTTTTATCTCATAAGCAAAATCAAGCTCCTTATTTTCCTCAAAGATTTTTTTTCTAAATGGATCTAATATTTCATCGATAAGCTTTCCAATTTTAGAAGGGGTAAGTTTTTCCCAGCCTTCACAGGTTTGAAGCCGGCCATGAACTCTATAAACTGGCTCCAACCCCACTGCTAAGTGTAAGTCTGAGGCATCAAGTTCCACCATTTTTGACATAAGTTCTAAAAGTTCTCCCATTAAAACACCACCCTCATTACCTCACTTGGTGTTGTAACCCCAGCCCTAATTTTCCTTACCCCATCATCCTTAAGTGTAACCATGCCTTCCCTTATAGCCTGTTCTCTTATTTTAGAAGCGGAAGCCCTTTCTACTGTCAAGCGCTGAATTTCTTCGCTTATCAACATCAGCTCAAATACTCCCGTCCTCCCCATATAGCCTGTATCCCCACACTCTTCACATCCTTTACCAACATAGTATACACTGCCAGGAGGCAATCCCTCAGCTACCCAAATATCCCCATTTTCGACGGTCCGACTTTCTTTACAGTGAGGGCAGATCCTTCTAACCAAACGTTGAGCTATAACACCTATAAGAGAAGAGGCAACCAAATAAGGCTCAACTCCCATATCTATGAGTCGTGTGATAGCACTTGGAGCATCATTCGTATGCAAGGTAGAAAGAACCAAGTGGCCCGTCAAAGCCGATCTTACCGCTATCTCAGCAGTTTCTACATCCCTGATTTCTCCAACCATTATAATATCGGGGTCTTGCCTCAAGATATTTCTAAGAACGTTAGAAAAAGTTAACCCTATCCTCTCATTCACCTGAACCTGGTTCACTCCCTCAAGTTGGTATTCTACGGGATCCTCAATAGTAACTATGTTTTTTTCAACTGTGTTCAATTCCTTTAATATTGAATAAAGCGTGGTAGTTTTACCGCTTCCCGTGGGACCGGTTACAAGGATCATTCCATAAGGTTTAGATATCAGCCTACGAATTTCATCCAACATGTCATCCCAAAGCCCCAGCTTGTCCAAACCAATTAGTATATCTTCTCTATTAAGAATTCTCATTACTATCTTCTCGCCGAAGATTGTGGGAAGAGTGGAAACCCTTAAATCTATATTGCTACCATCACTTGATATAAAAATTCTCCCATCTTGAGGAAGTCTTCTTTCGGCTATATTCATACCTGCCATAACTTTTATCCTTGTAGTTACCAGAGCGTGTACACTTTTAGGCAACTCCATGACGTGCCTTAAGACTCCATCAATCCTGAATCTAACGAGAACCCCTTCACTTTGAGGCTCTATGTGGATATCGCTCGCTCTCCTGCGTATAGCCTGAGATATAATGCTATTAACCACCTGAATAACGGGGGCAAGTTCTTCATCATTTATCTCCGTATCAGGCAAAGCAGGCTCCTCTCTCGCTTCCTCCCTTTCACGAACTAAGGCTTCCACCTTACCTCTCACCCCGTAAAGCTCTTCTATAAGCTGTTTAATCTCGCTACTTGGAGCGACACAAACATCCACGTCATATCCCGTCAGTAAAGCTAACTCATCCCTAACGAGAACATTTAAAGGATCGGCCATAGCAACAAGAAGTTTGCCATCCTTTATATCGATCGGAATTAAAAGATTTCTTCTCGCAAAGCTCTCGGGAACCATACTTAAAACCTTAGGATTTACTTTTTCCTTCCTTAGAGAAATAAACGGAATACCTAATTGCTTTGCTATAACGCTTGCGATATCTTTATCACTTATAACACCTTGCTTTGCAAGTATAGCCCCAAGCCTTTCACCTGTTCTCTTTTGTTCCTCTAGAGCCCTCGCAAGCTGTGCCTGAGTTATAGCACCAGCCTCTACCAGAAGCTCTCCCAATTTTTTTCTCTTTGTCATCTTAAAATCACCTAATTCTTTAGAATCCTCGGGGTAACAATTAAAACTACCTCTTCTCTCATACGAGAGGAGGTTTCACTTCTGAAAAGGTGGCCTATAAAAGGTATGTCTCCCAATAGAGGAACCTTAAACAAGTTCTTAATATCTTCTTCCGTAATTAACCCCCCGATTATTATAGGCTGACCATCCTTTACTCTTAACTTAGTTGTAACTTTTCTGTGACCTATCTCTGGTATCCTTTGACCAGCATATTCTATCCATCTTGTAACTATACTCACATCAATATCTATATCGAGGGTTACCTTATTATCCTCTCCAACATAAGGAGTAATGATAAGCTGGGGACCATATGTAATTGTTTCCCATTTCTGAGTTATAGTTCTCTCGCTATCTTGAATCTCTTCAACTCTGCTATAATATTTATAATCACGCGTCAGGTTAATCACTGCCTTTAATCCACTCAAAGTGGCTACACTCGGACTAGCAAGAACCTTTGCCTTTCCAGAAGAAATCCAAGCATTTATAGTTGCATCGAATGCTGCCGCCGCTTTTTCATCGCTACTGTAGCTTATAGTTATTTGAGAAGTAGGATCCACACTTATGTTGTAAAACTTACCCTTAGAAACATTAGACAAAACAAATCCAAGGCTTTTACCGCTTTCAAGGGAAACACCAACAAGTCGAGCTTCAACCATGACCTGAGGAACCTCTTTGTCCAAAAGATCTATAACATCCTTTACTTTCTCAATATCCGCAGGGGAACCCTTAACTATAAGAGCGTTCATTCTCGGATCAACAGCTATATTTTCCACCCCTGTCATAGATGAGACCAGCTTTACAATATCAGACGCCATAGCGTTTGATAATAAGAAAACTTTTGTATCCTTCCTATCGAAAAGCTCTTTAAGTCTCTCTTCCTTACCTACTACTAGCGTATATCCCAAGTTTCTATAACTTAAACCAGAAAGTTTCAAAACCCACTCAAAAGCCTGAGCAAAAGGAACATCGGTGAAGGCAACAGTAATATTACCTGACACCTCTTGATCAATAATAATATTAACTTCAACAGCTTTGGCAAGAGCCCTAAGGACATCTCTTACATCAGCATTTCTAAACTCAAGGGTAACCTTCTTAGAAGCCCACCTCTCATTAGGAGAAGGTCTCTCTTCTCTTTTTCTTGAAAAAGATCCCTTTTCAAGAGACCTGGGGAATAGGTATAAAGCCATTTCCTTTCCAGCAAGGGAGCTTTCAAGTTTATAATCAAGCTTATCATGCTCCATCGTAATAACCATTCTAACCATATCAGGCATTATTTGAGTCACACTAAGCTCCGAAATTCCAAAAAGGTTAAGGCTCTGCTTTAAACCCCCTTGTTGTAGCTCAAATCCATTGAAATCCAAAAACATTTGGTCCTTCCCATCGCTTCCTCTCGACCAGCCTATTTTGGGGTTCAAAGGAGCCCTCCCTTTTATAAGAACCCTCAAGCCATTCCCTACCACTTCGGCTCTCACAGACTCTATATAATTAACGTTTTCTTTAACAGGAGAAACCCTTTCTCTCGAAGTATTAAACTGATAAACAAGTAACTTACCTCCCTTTTTCCTACTAAAATGGTATGGTAGCCTTTGTGAAGCAAACTCTACAACTACCCTTGCTTCCTTTTTAGTGTACTGACCTCCCCTTACTTCCCAAATATCATTTCTTCTAATTGGGAGCTTACGAAGAGTAGCTCTGTAATCAAAGTTTTCAAAAGAAATTACCATTCTTTCGCGATCACCGGGAAGCCATGTTATCTGAGGGGTGGCAGGATAATTAAGATAAATCATTAAGGTCACTACCTCAGGTAGTTGATAAACCTCAACCTTCGTTATTCTCTTTATTAGGGAAAAACCTTCTCCTACGCAAAGGAGCAACAATACAATGGAAAGAATAAAGCCGTTTACCATCTTACTCTTCCACATTACTTAA
>LGFB01000032.1 GCA_001508835.1 bacterium 42_11 | reverse complement strand
TATCGCCTTGACAACTTTACAGCCATAATTGATTATAATGGCATGCAACTCGATGGATTTATCCATGAGATAGTTTCTCCTTACCCCTTGGTTTCTAAATGGAGGGCTTTCGGATGGGAAGTTTTTGAAGTAGATGGTCATGACTTTTACCAGATTTTGGAAGCCCTTAACAGGGTAGAAAGCGTTAGAGAGTCTCCGACTGTGATAATAGCTCATACTGTAAAGGGTAAAGGTGTTTCTTTCATGGAGAACAATAATAATTTTCATGGGAAGGCTCCAACATCTGAGGAAGTAAAAAAGGCTCTGATGGAGCTCGGGGAGGTTATTTAGGTATGGTGATAAAAAGGTCTCCAAGAGAAGCTTATGCTGAAGCTTTAATTAAGCTTGGCCAGGAAAGGAATGATATAGTAGTTTTCGATGCTGATTTATCAACTTCCACTCAAACGGCTAAGTTCGGAGCACGTTTCCCAAATCGCTTCTTTAACATGGGTATAGCAGAAGCAAACATGATGGCTACCGCGGCTGGAATGGCTCTTTCTGGCAAAACGGTTTTTGCAAGTACCTTCGCCGTTTTTGCTACTTCACGGGCGTATGACCAAGCGAGAGTTGCTATAGGTTATTCTCAGGCCGATGTTAAAATTGTTGCTACACATGGTGGTATAACTCTCGGAGAGGATGGAGCAACCCACCAGGCAATAGAGGATATAGCCCTAATGAGAGCTATGCCTAATATGAGAGTTTTAGCACCTTCAGACTATCAATCCACTTACTCTATCATTTTGAAAGTGGCAGAGGAGAGGGGTCCCTTTTATGTAAGACTAACTAGGGTTTCCCTTCCAGATATATATTCTGAGAAGGAGAGCTTTGAGGTTGGTGGGGGAAAGTTACTGAAAGAGGGAAGGGATGTCACTATAGTAGCTGAGGGGCCTATCGTTTACGAAGCTCTTTCTGCTGCCGAAATTCTTAGTAAAGAGGGTATTTCTGTTGAAGTTATAGATGCTTATTCTATAAAGCCTTTGCCGGAAGAGCTTATTCTTGATAGCCTGTCGAAAACCAGAAAAATTGTGACCGCCGAAGATCATAGCATAATAGGGGGGCTTGGAGGGGCTGTAGCGGAGCTGATATCAGAAAAGCTTCCTTCTCCTTTGAAGAGGCTTGGCGTAAGGGATAAGTTTTGTTGTTCGGGCTCGGCATCAGACCTTTTGAGGCATGTAGGACTTGATGCAGATAGCATAGCAAGAGAGGTGAAAAGCTTCCTTGATAAGTTTTAATATGGTCACAAAAATTTATCCTCACAATATAATATCTTTAAGAGATATTACGGTGAATATTGAAAAGGGGGAATTCGTATTTCTAATAGGACCTACCGGTTCCGGCAAAACTACCTTTTTAAGGCTGATATACAGAGAAATAAAGCCAACTCGCGGTAGTGTTTATGTTATGGGAGAGAACCTCGCTAAGATGAAGGAAAGGAAGATTCCGTTTCTCAGAAGGCAAATAGGCTTTGTTTTTCAGGATTTTAAGCTACTTCCATATAAGACAGTTTATGAAAACATTGCTTTTGCTTTGGAGGTCATTGGTTATAACCCGGCAGAAATAAATGCGAGAGTTAACGAAATTCTTGAGAGGGTTGGTTTGTCTCACAGAAAAGATCTTCTTCCATATCAGCTTTCTGGGGGGGAACGGCAGAGAGTCGCCATAGCAAGAGCACTTGTAAATGATCCTCCCATACTTTTAGCTGATGAACCCACTGGAAATCTTGACTTTGAAGCGGCTAAGAACATTTTAGATCTTCTGGTTGAGGCAAATCTTCACGGGACGACAGTACTGGTGGCTACTCATAATAGGGAGATAGTTAACTCTCTGAGAAAAAGGGTCATTGCCCTTAAAGATGGTGTTTTGGTGAGGGACGACAAAGAGGGGACTTATGATGCACAAGCTTAAGTATTTCTTAAGGGAAGCTTTTAAGGGACTATGGCGTCATGGTTTCATGAGCTTACTTACGGTCACTACCATATTTATAGTTTTGTTCTTGGTGGGATTGTTTCTTCTTGTAGGAATCAACATTCGTTTTTCGGTAGAAAGCCTATCACAGAGCCTTGAAATAAGGCTTGTCTTAAAAGGGGATCCTACTCCACAAGAGATTCAGAGAGTTTACGATAAGATTCTTTCTCTTGATGGAGTGAAAGAGGCAAAGTTTGTTTCTCGCGGGGAGGGCTTAAGGAGACTTGCAAAAGAAATTGGCAGAGAAGATCTTCTGAATTTGCTTAAGACTAATCCTCTACCTGATGTTTTCGAAATAAAAGTTAAGAAAGCTGCCGATATAGATAACATTGTAAGCGTTGTGAATAATTGGAAGGAAGTTCAGGAAGTGATCTACGGAAAAGAGGCTGCTCGTAAGCTATTAGCTATTCAGAGGCTCTTACTGTATGGTGGAGGAGTTCTCGCGTTAATCCTCCTTGCTTCTGCTTTGTTGGTTATCTTTAATACGATTCGTCTCGTGGTTTATGCTAGAAGAGAGGAAATAGAGATAATGAAGCTTGTTGGAGCTACCCATTGGTTTATAAGACTTCCATTCTTATTTGAAGGTGTGATCCTTGGCGGTTTGGGAGGAGGTTTTGCCGCAGCTGCCTTGTTTTTTGTGTATAAAGAGGCGCTAAAGTTTGTACTCGCTAATTTTCCGTTTATCCCGCTTATTGGCGATATGCGTTTTCTATACGAGCTTTGTGGCTTTATCGCTTTAGGTGGTCTTTTAATAGGTCTAGGGGGTGGACTTTTTGCTGTTCAAAGGCTTTTGGGGAAGGTTGCTGTGGAGTAAGGCTTTTCCTTTGTTTTTGATCTTGTCTTTTTTCCTTACATCCGTTACTTTTGGTTTAGATTATGATAGAGAAATATCTAAAAAACAAAAGCTTTTAGAGAGGATAAAAAAACAGCTTGAGGAACAAGAAAGGCAAATTAGAGCAAGGGAAAAGAAGGAAAAAAGCATTCTTAGCGAGATAAGCGAACTTGATAAAGAAATAGAGAAGGTAACGCTCGAGGTAAATATAACAAGTCTTAAGATAAAAAAATTGGATTCGGAAATAGAAAAGAAAAAGGCTTTAATAAGAAGGCTTCTTTCCGAGCTTGAGTATAAAAGGCATCTTCTTTCAGAAAGGCTTTGCGCAATGTATAGATATGGAAGGGCGAGTTATCTTGAGGCTTTGTTGAGAGCTTCTAGCTGGGAAGACCTTGCATTGAATAGCTTTTATCTGAGAAGAATAGCTAATTACGAGGCTTCTTTGATAAAAGAAATAGAATTAAGGGAGAAGGAAGTTTCAAGAGAGAAGGCAGAGCTTGAAAGAAAACTTAAGGATTTAACAGTTTTAAAGGAGAAACTTAAAAGAGAACTTGCCTCTTTAAATAGTAAAAAGTCACAAAGAGAAGCTTTGCTCAAGAAAATTCGCAAAGAGAAGGCATTTTATCAAAAAGCTTATCAAGAATTTGAAGAGCTTTCGAGGCAACTTGAAGTAACCATAAGAAAACTTATAGCCGATAAGAGGAGAGCGAGTTTAGGCAGAAGTGAAGAAAGCAGCAGTTTTAGGTTGGGAAGAAGAAGACCGAGGTTGATCTGGCCTGTGAAAGGACAAGTGGTTTCAAGCTATGGATACAGGGTCCACCCCCGGTTTAAGACAAGAGAGTTTCATGCCGGTATAGATATAAAGGCTCCTCGTGGAACTGCTGTAAAGGCTGCAGCTTCTGGTGAGGTAATCTTTGCTGGATGGCTTAGAGGTTATGGAAGAGTGGTGATAATACTTCATAGCGGTGGTATTGCTACCGTATACGCTCATCTGAATGATGTAGTGGTTAGTGAAGGGCAGGAAGTATCTCAAGGGCAGGTCATAGGGAGCGTTGGTAGCACTGGGTTGGCAACGGGTAGTCATCTTCACTTTGAGGTCAGGATAGATGGAAGAACGGTAAACCCGTTATCTTATCTTCCAAGATGAAAGTGGGAGATATCATTAGGTTGAAAAAGCCTCACCCTTGTGGTAATAATGAGTGGAAGGTTTTAAGGGAGGGGATAGACTTCAGGCTTAAATGTGTTAAGTGTGGAAGGGAGGTATGGATAGCTAGGGAGAGGTTAAAGAGGCTAATTGTTAAGGATGGCTTATAGGGTGAAGATTATTGCGGTTGGTAGAATAAAACAGAGGTTTTATAAGGAGGCCATAAATGAATATCTCAAGAGGTTAAAACCTTTTTGTAAAGTATTAGTTAATGAAGTTGAAGAAGTGGGGGATCCATTAAAGGAAGGGGATAATATTTTTAGGGCTATAAGGGGAGATTGTTCCTTTATAGCATTAGATGAGAAGGGAAGGCTTTTATCTTCGCTGGATTTTTCAAAGGAACTGGAAAGTATCTTCCTTCATGGGAGGGAACCGGTTTTCGTTTTAGGTGGAGTTAAAGGACTTTCTGAAGAGGTTAAGAGAAAGGCCATCGATGTTTGGTCTCTTTCGAGATTAACCTTTACCCATGAGCTTGCTCGTCTTATTTTGGTTGAACAAATATATAGGGCTTTTAAGGTCATGAGAGGAGAGCCATACCATTATTAAGGGGGTGTTTGTCTGTGGATGGGAGAATGCTAAAACAGCTTCAGGAGAGAGTCTTAAAGATACAGGAAGAATTGGCTTCCCAGCGAGTTGAGGGATCAGCGGGGGGAGGAATGGTTAGAGTTATAGCTAATGGTCAACAGGAAATCCTTGAAGTTCATATAGAACCTGAGGTTTTAAATCCCGATGATGTTGAGATGTTATCAGATCTGATCGTTGCGGCTACTAATGATGCCCTTAAAAAGGCAAGAGAACTTGCTATGAGCAGGATGGGCAGTCTCTTAGGAGGTATGAAACTTCCTTGGTTTTAGCCAAATCTTTGAAAGAGCTGTTAGCTCTTTTAAGTGAGCTCCCGGGTTTGGGGGAAAAAAGCTCACAAAGAATAATATTTCACCTGCTTAAGGAAAGCCCTGCAAAGGTGAGGAGAATTGCCTCTCTTCTGGTTGATGTTAGGGAGAACTTGAGACCATGTTCCCTTTGCGGTGCTCTGAGCGATACCGATCCTTGCGGTATATGTTCTGATATTGGACGTGATAAATCTGTAATTTGTGTTGTTGAGGATATTCTGGATCTTTTAAGTATCGAGAGAGCCTCCTTTTATAAGGGGGTTTACCATGTCTTGGGAGGGTTGATATCTTTTTCTGAAGGTATAGGTCCTGAAGACCTAAATGTTCAAGGGCTTATTGAGAGAGTTAAAAGTGGCAATGTAAAAGAGGTTATCTTAGCTTTGGATCCGAGTGTGGAGGGAGATACTACCATGTTTTATATCATTGACCTTCTTAAGCCTTTTAAGGTAAAGATAACACAGTTGGCCTTTGGTATTCCCATAGGTGGTAATGTAGATATGGCTGATAGTCTTACCTTGACTAAGGCCTTCGAGGGGAGGAGAGAAGTTGAGGGGGTGTAAATAGTGCCGGATAGGCAGGTTCACCTTGTAGAAAGGCTTCTTCAAGCTATTTTTGTTGTTTTGGGGTTAGGCATAGGCTACCAGGTTAGTCCATATGTTTTGAGGTATATTGATTACCCTTTGACGCCAGTAGCTAAGATGAGTCTCGTAGGTGCTGTTACCGTTATCGGTGGTTTCATAATGTATATATTGTCTCCAAGTATAATAAGGGCAATACTTAAGGTAGTAAGCAGTGTAGAAAGTGATTTGCAAAAACTACCTGCTGTAGACATAGGAATAGGTTTGTTGGGTTTGATTTTAGGCCTTGTAGTTGCCAATCTCTTAGCGGTTTCTTTAACTCCTATCCCCATAGTGGGAGAATATTTTCCTTTGATACTTAATATAATCTTCGGATATCTCGGTGTAGGACTTGCGTTGAGGAAGAAAGAGGAAATAATGGTAATTTTGGGGGCCATACCGCGCCTGAAAGATAGACTCTCTTTAAAATCTTCCAAGAAAGAAAGCTTTACAGGGGAAGCGCCTTGTCCAAAGATACTGGATACCAGCGTTATAATAGATGGTAGAATACTTGATATTTATAAAACAGGATTTATTGAAGGACCTCTTCTTATTCCCAGATTTGTGTTGAATGAACTTCAGTATGTTGCTGATTCGACGGATCCCATGAAAAGAAGTCGTGGTAGACGAGGACTCGACATATTGACGAAGTTGCAAAAAGAGGGAAAGGATAAGGTCAAGATATACGAGGAAGATGTCGAAGGTAAGAACGTGGATGAAAAGCTAATAGCTCTTGCTAAAAAGCTTAATGCAGAGATTCTCACCACTGATTATAATTTAAATAAGGTTGCTAACATCGAAGGAGTTAAAGTCTTGAATATAAATGAGCTTGCTAACGCTTTAAAACCGTTAGTTCTACCTGGAGAAGAGCTGGTTGTTCAGATTATAAGAGAAGGGAAGGAAGTGGATCAGGGAGTTGGTTATCTTGATGATGGAACAATGGTTGTAGTTGAAGAAGGAAAGGCTCATATAGGTAGGGTTGTAGAGCTTCAAGTTACGAGCGTCCTTCAAACAGCGGCTGGAAGGATGATTTTTGGTAGAATAAAAAGGATAGCTAAGTAGTGATATGGATAGAATTGGACTTGGATACGACATACATCCACTTGTTTCTGGAAGAAAGCTGTTTTTGGGCGGAATTGAGATAGAGTATCACAAAGGGCTGTCTGGACATTCGGATGCTGATGTTGTTATTCATTCCCTTTGTGATGCTTTGCTTGGGGCCTTAGCGTTGGGGGATATAGGAGATTATTTCCCTCCGGGGGATCCCACTTACAAGGATGTAAGGAGTGAGATTTTGTTAAGTAGGGTTTTGGATATTATCGGGAAGGAAGGGTATATTCCTTTTCAAGTTGATATTACCATTGTTGCTGAGGATCCGCGTTTAAAGCCGTTTATCCCTTTAATGAGGGAGAAAATATCTAAAATGCTTGCTCTGAGTATAGACAAGGTGAGCATAAAGGCTGTTAGCCCTGAAGGACTGGGAGCTTTAGGAAGGAAAGAAGGCATTGCTGCGATAACTCTTGCGAGGGTGGTGAAGAAAAATGGTTAGAAGATGTGGATTTCTTTTCGGTTTTTTGATATGCCTCTTGTTTGCAGGGATAGCTTATGGACAAAATTTCCCCTGTTGGTATGAAGTTAACAGGGATGGTATAGCAGAGGTTAAGTTTGTGGGTAAAACCATTATGAGGTTGAGGACGCGTGACCCTCAGGAAAGGGCTCGCCAGTTTGTAGAGAAGATTAATCTTCTTTGGCGAAAAGGGTTTCTGTTTAGAGATTTCCAGATTGTAGGCATAAAATCTGATCATGTTATTAAATATGGAGATGAAGAGATTCTTAGAGTTTCCGAGGAAGAGGCTAAAGCCAACAACACTACTACTTTTCATTTAGCAGCTGTATGGTTAAATAACCTTTGTGATGGTATGGCGATGCTTCAATCTTATAGGCTTTGGTCTCGTAATACTTCATATCCAAGGGTTATGGAGGGCATTGCTTCCTGGTATGGTAGTGAATGGAATAATAGGAGAACCGCAAGTGGGGAAATCTATTGGGATAGAAAGCTCGTAGCAGCGTCGAAGACATTACCTTTTAATTCCTTGGTCAAGGTTACGGATCTTAAGACGGGGCGGTGGGTCATAGTTAGAATTGTAGATAGGGGGCCGTATGTTAAAGGTAGGATAATAGATTTGTCTACTGCGGCAGCTGAAGTTTTGCAAATGAAAAACCGAGGACTTGCGAAGGTTAGGGTAGAAGTTATACAGTGGGATGATCGTTTTGGAGGAAAGAGGTGAGCTTTGTGGATGTTAGGGTAAGGTTTGCTCCCAGTCCTACAGGGTTTTTACATGTGGGAGGAGCTAGAACAGCTCTTTACAATTATTTGTTCGCAAAGAAGATGAAGGGGACCTTTATTCTCAGAATAGAAGATACTGATAGGGAACGCTCTACCCTGGAGGCTGAAAAGGCAATTATGGAAGACCTTGAGTGGCTGGGACTTTTATGGGACGAGGGGCCGTATCGTCAAACCGAGAGATTATCGCTTTATAAAGAGCATGCTTTAGATCTCTTGAAAAGGGGGCTTGCTTATAAGTGTTACTGCACTGAATCTGAAATTGAAGAGATGCGAGAGGAAATGCTATTAAAAGGAATAGCTCCCAGATATAACGGGAGATGCAGGGATCTCTCTGAGGAGGAAAGAGAAAGGTTTGAGAAGGAGGGGAGGAAGCCTGCTATAAGATTTAAGGTTCCCGGCGATGGTGAGATAACCTTCGAGGATATAGTCAGAGGTCATTTTAAGTTTTCCCTTGCAGATATAGGAGATTTTGTTATAATGAGGTCAGATGGTATTCCAACATATAACTTCGCCGTTGTGATAGATGACCATTACATGGGAATAACCCATGTAATAAGGGCGGATGAACATATAGCTAATACCCCGAAGCAACTCCTTTTATATGAGGCTTTTGGCTGGAAGCCACCTCAATTTGCTCATGTTTCTATGATTTTAGGTCCTGACAGGAGCAAGCTAAGCAAGAGGCATGGTGCTGTTGCTATTTCCCAATATCGGAGAGATGGCTATATTCCCGAGGCTATGAATAATTATCTGCCTTTACTGGGCTGGTCTTCTCCTGATGATAGAGAGATATTTTCTATGGAGGAAATGATAGAGGCATTCTCCTTGGATAGGCTTTCTAAGAGTCCAGCTGTATTCGATATAGGCAAGCTAACATGGATGAATGGACATTATATGAGATCCCTTCCTCTTGAGAAGATTTATGAGTATTCTCTACCGTTCTTTTTGGAAAAAGGCTTTTCGATGAATGAAGAGTGGCTTAAAAAGGTTGTTTTTGTGTATAGAGAGCATACATCTACTCTAAGGGAGATGGTAGAAGAGGCCTTGCCTTTAATAAGATTTTCCCTTCCATTTTCTTCTGATGTAGAGGAAGTATTGGAGGGCGAGGATGTTCCGAAGATCCTTGAGGCTTTTCTTGAAGTCTTTTATCCTTTTAAATATAAAGAAGTTTCTTCTTCGGAAATTTGGGAGCTTTTAAAAGAAGTGGTTTCAAAGGTTGGTCTTAAAAGGGGAAAGGTATTGTTTCCATTGAGAGTTGCTATAACAGGGAGGAGGTCTGGTCCAGAGCTTTACTATATTATAGAACTTATTGGTATCAAGGAGGCTCTTCGCAGGGTTCAAGAGGTCTTGTCTTATATCAAGGGGAAATGATGGAGAAGAACCTTTACTTTTATCTCTTTTTGTGTGTTCAAGTCTTTACTGCTCTTTTAGGAGGGTACTATCTTTTTATCTATACGGTTGGTCTTTTTCCATGGAGGAGAAAAGAAGAGGGGGCCTTTAAAAAATATTTAAAGTTCGCTGTTTTAATTCCTGCTCATGATGAGGAAAGCGTTATAGAAAACCTCATTAATAACTTGAAGGAGCTTGAATATCCTAAGGGGTTTTATGAGGTTATAGTTATTGCTGATAATTGTAACGATAATACAGCCAAGTTAGCTAAAGAGGCTGGAGCCATTGTGTGGGAGAGACGAGAGCCAAGTAAAAGGGGAAAGCAATATGCCCTTGACTGGGCTTTTAGAAGGATTATAAAGGAAGGCAAGTATGACGCCGTTTGTGTTTTTGATGCTGATAACTTGGTTTCTCTTAACTTCCTTAACCGAGTTAATGAAAAGATACTTTCAGGTGAGAAGGTGGTTCAATGCTATTTGGACACCAAAAACCCTTTTGATAGTTGGATAACTAAAGCGTATGCGTTGGGTTATTGGATATCCAATAGGGTTTTTCAGCTTGCAAGGTACAGGGTTGGTTTTTCTGCCGTGCTTGG
>LGFB01000031.1 GCA_001508835.1 bacterium 42_11 | reverse complement strand
ATGAATTTAAAGGGGGAGGTCTTTCCTTTAAGGAGGAGGGAAGACCTCCAAGGCTTAAGGGGATTGATAATTCCCGGTGGTGAGAGCACCACCATCTTTAAGCTACTTTTAAGGGATGGCCTTTTTGATGAGCTTAAGGATTTGATTTTAAACGGCCTTGCCGTTATGGGAACCTGTGCGGGCATAATCATGCTTGCCAAGGAGATAGAGGGTGGGATTGAGGGTCAAAGAGGCTTTTCCCTTTTAAATATAAGGGTAAGCAGAAATGCTTATGGCCGTCAGGTAGATAGCTTTGAGGCTCCCCTTAAGCTTTCCTTTGATGAGGGTGAGCCCTTTAGAGGGGTTTTCATAAGGGCTCCCAGGATTTTGAGGCTCTATGAGGGAGTTAAGCCTTTGGCTTTTTTAGGAGAGGAGGTTGTCGGCGTCGAGCAGGGAAACCTGATAGGGTTAACCTTTCATCCTGAGCTCACCGATGATACGAGGCTACATAGATATTTTTTAGAAAAGGCTTTATCTTTCTGATATAATTGAGGGGGGGTGTTTAAAATTTACACTTCTACTTTAAGACCGCAGATTCGTAAGAGGGTAGAGGAAATAGAAAAGGCGGATATAATTGTGGGAATACCTTGCTACAACAATGAAAAGACAATAGGACATGTTGTTCGAATGGCAAGTGAGGGACTTCACAAATATTACAGAGATTTAAGAAGCGTCATAGTTGTTGCAGATGGTGGGTCTACTGACGACTCAAGGGAAGTGGTGGAAGATGTGGAGCTCAAGCCGTGGCAGGAAAAGGTCGTCGCCATATACCGCGGGCCTAGTGGAAAGGGTAGTGCGGTGAGGCTTATTTTTGAAGTGGCCTCTCTTTTGGAAGCTAAAGCCTGCATTACCGTTGATGCCGACCTTAGAAGTATTACATCGGAGTGGGTTAAGGAGCTACTTACGCCTGTCTTGGAAAGGGATTTCGACTTTGTGGCTCCCGTGTACATAAGGCACAAGCACGATGGGACTATAACAAATAACATAGTTTACAATGTTACAAGGGCCTTATACGGTAAAAGAATCAGACAGCCCATAGGTGGGGATTTCGCCTTTTCTAACAAGCTTGTTGAAGCTTATCTTAAAAAGCCCGTTTGGGACACGGAGGTAGCTCGCTTCGGTATAGATATATGGGTTACGACCGAGGCGATAGTCAATGGATTTAAGGTTTGCCAGGCCAACCTTGGAGTTAAGGTCCATGATGCGAAAGACCCTGCGTTGCATCTTGGTCCCATGTTCCGTGAAGTCGTATGGACCATGTTTTACCTAATGAGGGAGCATGAACCTTACTGGAGGAGCGTGGAAAAAAGCGTTCCCGTTGAAACCTTTGGATCTCCTGAGAAACACGAGCCGGAGCCGGTAAAGGTAGACCTTGAGAATCTGGTTTACGAATTTAAGATGGGTTTTAAACAGTTTGCTCCCGTTTGGCAGAACATACTTTCCAAGGAGCTTTTTGAGTATATAGAAAGGCTTGCCGACCTATCCGTTAGAGATTTTATAATTCCCATAGATATATGGTCCAAAATAGTTTATGAGTGGGCAGCTACCTATAACGTGTGGGCGGTTAATACGAGAAAGCTTGTCATGCTTTTGATGCCTCTTTATTTTGGAAGGGTTGCCTCTTTCATCAACGAGACCATGAACATGACTTCCGAGGAGGCGGAGGCTCACGTTGAGACGCAGGCACAGGTTTTCGAAGACAATAAGCCTTATCTTATAAAGGTATGGGATGAGAGGAAAGATGAAACAAAAAGAGGTAAAGTTTGTGATTAGTGACCTCGATGGCACCCTTCTCGATGAGAGCTATTCTTTCGAGGGAGCGGAGGAAGCATTAAAGCTTTTAAGGGAGAAGAATATTCCTCTTATATTATGCTCGAGTAAAACGAGGGCGGAGATTGAGCTATATAGGGAGAGGCTATCTTTAAAAGAGTATCCATTTATATCGGAGAACGGAGGAGGAATCTTTCTTCCTTCCGGTGAAGATTATGAGATAATATCCCTGGGGGTTCCCCATAGCTTTATAGTTGAAATCCTTAAAAAGGCGAAGGAAGCTTTAGGGTTGAACTTTAAGGGATTTCATGAGCTCTCCGTGGAAGAGGTTGCGCGGGTAAGTGGGTTAAGCTTGAAGGAGGCCGATTTGGCCAAAAGGAGAGATTTTTCAGAGACGATTCTCATTGATGATGAGCTTGCCCCTTCTCTTGAAAGTTTCCTAAAGAAGCATGGGCTCAAGCTCACTAAAGGGAGTAGGTTTTACTCTGTAACCGGAGATAACGACAAGGGAAAGGCTGTCAGGATTCTTAGGGAGAGATTTAAGAACATCTATTCCGGATGCGAGGTGGTTTTTATAGGTTTGGGAGACGGAGAAAACGATCTTCCCATGCTTAAGGAGGTAGATTATCCGGTTCTGGTTCGAGGCAAATCCGGCAGGTTACCCGAGCTTAACCTCCATAATCTATATGTCACCGAGCAACCGGGTCCCTTTGGTTGGGCCGAAGCCATCTTCAAAATATTGAGGGGGTGAAGTGGGGATGGCGGATTTCTTTCAAAACGGCGTTATAACTACCCTTCACAGATTAAGAAGGGACAATGAAGACCTTTTGATAAGCGAACTGAAGAAATTCAAACCTTACAGCCAGGTAGCGTTGGTCTTGCCTTCCTTATTTTCCGAGTTTGAGGGAGATGCGATGCCCAAGATAGTGGATGAGCTGGCTACCGCCGACTATGTAGACTTGATAGTTTTATCTCTGGATAGGGCTGATGAGGAGGGCTTTCGCTATGTGAAGAGGTTTCTTTCCAAGCTTCCCCAAGAGGTCGTGGTTATATGGAATGATGGGCCTCGTATGCAGGAGCTTTATAGAAAGCTCTGGGATGAGTTTGGCCCTTGGGAAAGAGGAAAGGGGATGGCGGTCTGGATTGGTTACGGATATGCTCTTGCAAGGAGACAGTTTCATACTATAGCTTCGCACGACTGTGATATCTTAACATACAAGAGGGAGCTTCTTACAAGACTTGTTTATCCTATAGCGAATCCCCGTTTAAGCTTCGATTTTGCTAAGGGGTATTATGCTCGCTTTACCGATAAACTTAATGGGAGAGTTATGAGGATTTTCCTAACTCCCCTTTTAAGGGCTCTTATGAATATATTGGGGAGAATAGACTTCTTGGTTTACTTGGACAGCTTTAGATATCCCCTTTCGGGGGAATTCGCAATGACCTCTGAGCTTGCCATAAGGTTAAGGATTCCTTCCGATTGGGGAATTGAGATAGGGATTCTTGCTGAAGTCTACAGGCTATCAACGCTTGGAACCATATGTCAGGTTGATATCGCTGATGTTTACGATCATAAGCATCAGGTTATAGATCCCGATGACCCGAAAAAGGGACTTTTGAAGATGGCTGTGGATATAGCCAAGATGCTATTTAGGAGTCTTGCCGGGAGGGGCGTCGTATTTTCTGAAGGATTCTTTAAGACTCTTAAAGCCACCTATTATACGGAGGCTTTAAAAATGATAAGGGGATATCATAACGATGCCTTGATAAATTCCCTGAAATATAATTTGCATGGAGAGCATATGATGGTCCTTGCCTTCTCAAAGGCTATCGATATAGCTGGTGAAGAGATATTGAGGGATCCCATGTCTTTGCCTATAATACCGAATTGGGTAAATGTGATATCGGCTATGCCGGATTTCTTTGAAAGACTTCTTGATGTCGTGGAGGAGGATAAGAAGATATAGCCATGGGGGATATAAGGTTTCTTGAAGAGGCTAAAAGGGTTTTGGAGATAGAAGCCAGAGAGATTTTAACGTTGAGGGATAGGCTTGGAGAGGAAATCGTTAAGGCGGCAAAGCTTATATACTCATCCCCGGGTAGGGTAGTAGTTATGGGTATGGGAAAGTCAGGATTGGTGGGAAGGAAGATATCGGCCACCCTTTCTTCGTTGGGGACTCCTTCTTTCTTTCTCCATCCCGCCGAGGCGCTTCACGGCGATTTAGGCATGGTTAAGAAAGAGGATGTGGCATTGATTCTTTCCAACAGCGGAGAGACGAGAGAGGTTTTATTAAGCCTCCCTTATTTTAAGAGGATAGGGACGAAGATAATCGCCTTTACGGGTAAGCCTTCATCAACCTTAGCTAAGGAGTCTGATATAGTTTTGGATACCTCCGTTAATCAGGAAGCCTGTCCTTTAGGCCTTGCCCCTACCTCGAGTACAACCGTCATGCTTGCCTTAGGAGATGCCTTGGCTGTTATCCTTGCGAGGATGAGAGGGTTAAGCAAGGGAGACTTTGCCATGTTTCACCCCGATGGAAGTTTGGGCCGAAAGCTACTTTTGCGGATAGAGGATGTTATGCATACCGGAAGGGAGATACCCCTTGTGAGGGAATGGACTGTGCTTAAGGATGCCCTATTTGAGATGACTTCCAAGGGTTTTGGTACGATACTTGTCGAAAGGGATGGTCACCTTGTTGGCATACTTACCGATGGAGATTTAAGAAGACTTCTTGAACGCTACGGCTACTCCCTTCTTGATAAAAAGGTTGGTGAGGTTATGATAAGGAATCCCAAGAAGATAGTTTTGGGGAAGCTTGCCGCTGAAGCCTTAGCTTTGATGGAAAGACACGAAATATCGGTTTTGCCTGTGGTTGACGGTGATGATAATATCGTTGGTATAGTTCATATTCACGATCTCTTGAAAGCGGGGATAGTTTAGAATGGTTATTTACTCCCTGTTGGGGAGTGCCCTTTTTTTCTCCCTCTATCCCTATCTGAGGAGACGCTACTCTCAAGGCTTTGATGAGAGGATGGGGAGAATTTCTCTTCCCCCTCCTAAGGAGAAGAGAGTCTGGATACATGCCGTTTCCGTTGGAGAGGTTAAGGCGATCCTTCCTCTTTTAAGAAGGCTTAAGGAGGCTTGCCTTTCCGTTACCACCTTGACTGGGTATTCCGTTGCGAGGGAAAGCGGTGTTAAAGAGCTGTTTTTTTATCCTTGGGATTTGCCTTGGGTGGTTAACAGGGCAATAGATAGAATTAAACCTTCTCTATATATAGTTGTGGAGACGGAGCTGTGGCCCCTTATGATAACCACCTTAAAGAAGAGAGGAGTGAAATTGATATTAGCTAACGGAAGAATTTCCGATAGATCTTATGGTAGCTATAAGCTTATCTCTCCCTTTTTGAAGAAGGTTCTTTCAAGTTTCGATTTTATAGGCGCTATGACGGAGAGGGATAGAGACCGCTTCATAGAGTTAGGAGCTCCTCCTCAGAGGGTTCAGGTGATGGGAAACTTGAAGTATGAATCCGTTTTGGAGAATATGAGGGATTCTTTTAAGGGAGAGATGAGAGAGCTTCTTGCCTTAAACGATGAGCCTTTATGGGTTTGTGGAAGCACCCATGAAGGTGAGGAGGAGATAGTGTTAAGGGTTTATAAAAGGCTTTTGAGGGACTTTCCGAACCTTCGATTGGCTCTGGTTCCGAGACATCCCGACAGAGCCTTCAGGGTGGCAAAGCTTCTTAAAGACCACAACCTTGAGTTTTCCTTAAGGAGCGTTAATCCGAGGACAAAGGTCGTTTTATGGGACCTTATGGGGGAGCTTTTCAAGCTTTACTCCGTTTCTACCCTTGCCTTCTGTGGAGGAAGCTTAGTTCCATTGGGTGGCCATAACCTAATTGAACCTGCCTCTTGGGGCAAGCCCGTTCTTTACGGGCCTTATATAAACGATTTCTTTGAGGAAGCACATTTTCTTCAAAGCATAGGGGCAGGTTTTATGGTTAAAGATGAAGACGAGTTATATGGGAAGGTTAGGGAACTGCTCCTTGATGAGGAGAGGCTTTCCGAGATTTCCCTATCGCTTAAGAGAGCCCTGTCTTTCTCCAAAGGGGTGGTAAATAGATATCTTAGTGTGATAAATGACCTTATGGGAGGTGTTTGAGATTAAACCCTTCATTTTTAGAACTGCCGGTAAGGTGATATTTGGTGCAAGAACCTTAAGGAAGCTTCCCGACGAGCTGAAAAACTTTCCGCCTGGTAAAGTATTGATAGTCACCGATGAGAATCTCTCTAAGACCGAGATAGTTGAACATGTTATAAGGGAGATAGAGATATCTGGCAGAGAGCATATTCTTTACGATGGAGTTACTCCCGAACCTCGGGTTGAGCAGGCAGATAGGGCAGGAGAACTGGCTAAAGAATGTGCTTTGGTTATAGGCGTGGGTGGTGGAAGCTCCATCGATGTTGCAAAGGGAGCAAGCGTCGTAGCATCGCATGGTGGTAAGGCTCGTGATTATATAGGCGTTAACAAAGTTCCTCGAAGGGGAATTCCTATCGTAGCCATACCCACAACCGCGGGTACTGGTAGCGAGGTTACCCCTACGGCCGTTTTTCTATTTGATGAGAGAAAAAAGGGTGGTATTAACAGCCCTCATATAATACCTGACCTTGCGATTCTTGATCCCGAGCTCACCGTTACTTTGCCCCCTTCCTTGACCGCCTCGACTGGTATGGATGCTTTAACCCATGCTCTTGAGTCCTATGTGGCTCGTTCCTCAAATTCCATGAGCGAAATGTTTTCTCTTGAAGCCTTAAAGCTGATTTCTCAAAACATAAGGATTGCCTATGCTGTTCCGGATAATATCGAAGCCCGTGAAGGGATGCTTTTTGGTAGCTTTCTTGCGGGCATTGCTTTGGCGCACGCTGGTGTAGGAGCATGTCACTCCATGTCCTATCCTTTGGGCGCCTTTTATGGGATTGGGCACGGTCTTGCCAATTCCGTTTTAATCCCGCATGTTTCTCTTTACAACGCGATAGCTGTTCCTCACAAATACGCCCTGGTTGCTTCCATACTTGGAGAGAAAGCCGAAAACCTTTCTTTAAGGGATGCAGCCTTTTCCGTATACGATGCCCTTCTTAAGTTACTTTACGACCTTAATCTACCAGTTAGCCTTGCCGATTTGGGTGTCCCCGAGGAGGATTTACCGCGTTTAGCGGCCTCTGCCCTTGAGGTGGAGCGTCCCTTGGCCAATAACCCTCGTCGCATAGGCTATGAGGAGATATATAACATCTATCGGGAAGTATATAACTTTGGAAGGGAGGAGGGATTTTAATGCCTGGTAGCGAGTTTTTTGGCAAGGAGGAGATAGTGGAAGTAATAAAGGTTCTTGATAGGGGGGTTCTTCACAGGTATGCGGCGGAGCAAATGCTCGGTGTTTCCGCGGTTAGGGAGTTTGAAAAGAAGTTTGCTGAATACATGGGTTCTAAGTATGCCTTAGGCGTCATGTCTGGAACTGCCGCCTTGAAGGTTGCCATGGCTGCACTGGGGGTAGGACCGGGTGATGAGGTGATAACCAGCTGTTTCACCTTCGTTGCTACTCCAGAGGCCATACTCGACTGTGGTGCTATTCCCGTCTTTGTGAACATAGATGAAACCTTAAACCTTGACCCTGAGGATTTAGAAAAGAATATTACTGATAGAACGAAGGTGGTCATAGCGGTTCATATGACGGGGGTTCAGGCCAAGATAGATGAAATAAAAAGGATAACCGATAAACATGGTATATATTTGATAGAGGATAACGCGCAGGCCTGTGGGGCATCCTATAAAGGTAGGAAGCTCGGGACCTTCGGCCATTTCGGGACCTTTAGCTTCGACTTTTACAAGCCAATAACCACGGGCGAAGGTGGCATGGTAATTACCGATGATGAAGAGCTCTTCTTTAGGGCCGATTGTTATCACGACCATGGACATATTCACGATATGAGCGTTCCGAGGGCTCTGGAGAAGCGTTATTCCATAGGTTTCAATTACAGGATGAGTGAGCTTCAGGGGGCATTGGGATTGGCGCAAATTTCTAAGATGGATGAGGTTATAAGAAGACACAAGGAAAACAAAAGGTATCTTAAGGAAAGGATAGCCGAGATAAAAGGGATAACCTTCAGGGAGATACCAGACCCGGAGGGAGAGATAGCTTCGACCCTGACCGTTTTTCTCCCATCCAGGGAAAAGGCCCTCGCCTTTAAAGAGGGATTATCGAAGAGGGGGATAGGCGTTGCCCACCTTGCTTCAAACCGCTGGCATTTCGTTCCCAACTGGGAGCATATGATGGAATGGAAGAGCTTGCTTGCTCATAGATGTCCCTTTGAGTGTGCCTTTAACGATACTTTAAGGAAAAACTATTCTCCTGAAAAATATGCCCGTTCTACGGGGATACTTGAAAGGGCTTTGAGCTTAGATATAAGCGCTAAGGTAGAGAAGGAGAGGCTGGATAAAATAGTTTCCGCCTTCGCGGAGGTGGCTAAGGAGGTTCTTTGAGGACCTTAGTTATAAAGCTGAGCTCTCTTGGAGACATAGCTCATTCCTTTCCAACCCTTGAGGTTTTAAGCTCCCTTGATGGAGTTGAGGTGTATTGGGTTATCGATGAAGGGTTTAAACCCCTTCTTGAGAAAGACCCGAGGGTAAAGAAATTGTTGCCCGTTAAAAAAGGCCACTTGAAGGCTCTATTGAGGGGCTTTCGGTGGCCTTCCTTTTTAAAGGAAGTGGGAAATCTCATAGTGGAGTTAAGAAGCGAGAAATTCGATGCCCTCTTTGACCTTCAGGGGGACTTCAAGAGCGCTTTAATTTCGCTTTTCGTTAAGGCTTCCGCTAAGCTAACCTTTCCCGATGCCTCCGAAGGTAACCCCTTATTTTTAAAAAGGGTTTCAGCGAGGCCTGAAAGCCTTCATGTGGCCGAAAGGTATCTTGATGTTATTAGGCATTATTTTAAGCTGGATATTCCCAAAGCTCCCTTTGCAGGCCCTTATATCCCTCAAGAGGTTAAGGTGAAGGCCTTAAGAAAATTTGAAGGGCTTCTTTCTAAAAAGGTTGTGGCTTTAATCCCTGCAAGCACTTGGGAATCGAAAACCTGGCCGACCCAAAGGTGGGAGAAGCTTTCTTGGGCTCTCTTAAAGCTTGGTTTCATACCCGTGGTAATAGGGGGGGACGATGCAAGAAAGTTCGATATCGATGGCCTTTTAAATCTCGGCGGTGAGCTTTCCTTATTGGAAACCTGCGCCTTTTTGAGCATGTGCGATCTCGCAATCGGCGTTGACACTGGCCCCACAAATTTAGCTGGCTCTTTAGGAACCCCTACGATAGCTCTTTTCGGCCCCACAACTTATTGGAGGAACTATCCGTGGGGACCGAGGGTTAAGGTCCTTTATCATTTGGTTGGTTGTAACCCGTGCAGAAGAAGGTCATGTCCTTCCAAGTTATGTATGCTTTCCATATCGGTCGAGGAGGTGCTTGAGGCCGTAAGTGGGCTTTCTTCACTGGATCTTTAATAGAATCAGGGAGAGGGCTTTAAAATCGAGTTTTGAGGAAAATCAGGAATATGGGAGAAGGCTTGGTAGGGCTTTTTACTATCTTCCTCTATTTTTGAAAAGGAAAAGGATAGCCCTCGAGAATATATCTCTGGCCTTCGGTGGTCTTCTAAGGGATAGGCGCCATGAGATACTTAAGGGGCTTTTCGAGCACTTGGGTATGAGCATTCTTGAAGTCATAAGCCTCGAGAAGATGGAGGTAGAGGAACTACAGAGTCTTTATATCTCCGAGGGGCTGGAATATGCCAAAAACGGAGGAATAATCGTTTCGGCACACTTTGGCAACTGGGAGCTTACCTTGGCCTACCTTTCCTCCTTGGGGCTCCCGATAAATGTGATAGTGAGGCCTCCTAATGACCCCTTTTTCGCTGAATATATAGAGGGGATAAGGAGAAAGTATGGCGCAAAGCTCATCCCCAAGGATAGAATGTTAAGGCAGCGCGTTAGATGCCTTGAGAAGGGAGAGCTTCTCGTCATATTGGTAGATCAGGATGAGGGGTCCCAAGGGATTTTTCTCCCCTTCATGGGAAGGTTGGCCTCAACCCCCCGCGGCGCTTTTACCCTTGCCTTGAGGCTTAACGTTCCCCTGATACCCTTGTTTACTTATAGAGAAGCTTCGGTATAC
>LGFB01000030.1 GCA_001508835.1 bacterium 42_11 | reverse complement strand
TCCAGCTGGCTTTGATGGTATAAGGAAGAGAATAGCTTTTAAAGCCGGGGTTAGGGTAGTGGAAATGGTGAAACAGGGTATAAAGGCAAGAGATATAATGACCGAAAAGGCCTTTGAGAATGCCATTGTTTTGGATCTCGCCCTTGGTGGTTCTACTAATTCAGTTTTACACCTTACTGCCATTGCTAATGAAGCTGGGGTGGAGCTTCCGTTAACGAAATTTGATGAACTTTCGCGAAAAACTCCCACCATATGTAAATTGTCCCCCGCCAGCAAGCAGCACATAGAGGACTTAAATAGGGCAGGAGGAATTCCTGCTGTTTTGAAAGAGCTTTCAAGGCTCGGCCTTCTCCACTTGGATGCCATGACTGTAATGGGGGTGACCATGGGGGAGCTTATTAAGGATGTTGAAATTCTTGATAGAAATGTGATAAGAAGCGTTGAAGACCCCTATAGTCCAAGGGGTGGGCTTGCTATTCTTTGGGGGAACCTTGCTCCCGATGGTGCTGTCGTTAAAGAGTCTGCGGTTAAGAAGGAAATGCTTTATCATGTTGGTAAGGCGAGAGTTTTTAACTCGGAGGAGGAGGCCATAGAGGCCATATATGGTGGCAAGATTAGGGAGGGAGATGTAGTTGTTATAAGGTACGAAGGGCCGGCAGGTGGTCCCGGTATGAGAGAAATGCTCGGTCCTACTTCTGCAATTGCAGGCATGGGACTTGATGGAAGTGTAGCTTTGATTACCGATGGTAGGTTTTCCGGAGCAAGTAGAGGTGCCGTTATAGGGCACGTTTCTCCTGAAGCCCAAAGAGGTGGTCCTATAGCCATAGTTGAAGAGGGTGATGAGATAGAGATAGATATTCCTAACAGGAAGTTAACCCTTCGCGTGCCAGATGAGGAGATAAAAAGAAGACTCGCTCAGTGGTCTCCACCACCCTCAAAGTTCAAAAGTGGCTATTTAGCCAGATATGCTAAGCTTGTTACCTCGGCTAATAAGGGTGCAATATTGCTTGGCGAATAAAGAATTTGATCCGGGGAGAGAAAGAGGCTTTCTCTCCCCAGAATTTTAAGAGGAGAGGTGAGTAAAGTGGAGAGCAAAGGAAAGTATGGTATTTTTTTCCGTTGGTTTCTTCCTGCCATAGTCTTTCAGTCTATTTATATGGGCGGGGGATTTACGACAGGAAGAGAGGTAATGGAATTCGGGGGTAGGTTTGGGGTTAATGGTGTATACTCAATCGTCTTTATAACGCTTGGTTTTTTCATTGCTGCCTTTCTTTCCTATGAGCTTGCGAGGATAAATAAAACTTTCGATTACAGAACCTGGGTGAAAGGTCTTCTATGGAAGTTTTGGCCTGTATTTGATATAGCATTTATTGTTTTGGCAATCATAGTTATAGCTGTGGTTGGTTCTGCGGCTGCAAATATAATGAAAGACATGCTTAAACTCCCGTATATGCTTAGTGCGGTGGTGGTCATAGGAGCTATAGGAATTCTTCATTTTTACGGAAGGTTTGCTATAGAATGGTTTGAGGTTATCGGTACTGTTATTCTTTATGCTATGTATGCTATTTTGTGGGGTATTACGCTTAAGTATGCTTGGGGAGACATCGGAATGGCTTTTGAGAAAGGGCTTAGCGCGGAGACTCCTTGGGATGCTTCTATAGCTGGAATTAAGTATTTCGCTTATAATATGCCTGCCTTACCTGCTGTTTTATTTACCATTGACAGACTTGAAAGGAGAAGCGATTCCCTCATGGCGGGGTTAACTTCCTCTTTGCTCGTAAGTATGGCTTTCTTTTTGACGTGGTTATGCCTCCTTGGATTTTACACGAGACCTGAGATTGTTAATGCTCCGGTTCCATGGTATGAAATAATGAAAACCATAGGTGGGCTTTGGCTTCGAGGATTTTATGTTCTTGCCGTGTTTTGGACATTGATAGAAACCGGAACAGGCATGATTCATGCAATAGTAAGAAGGGTTGAGGTTCAGCTTAAGGAGATAAAGGGGGTTGGATTATCCAGAACTCAGGAGGGAATAATTGCTACTGTAATAGCCATAATTTCTATACTTTTTGCTCGCTATGGAATAATAGCTCTTGTGGCGAAGGGATATGGGATATTGGCTTGGGTTTTCTTCGCCATTTACTTTATCCCTCTTGTTACGGTTGGAATTATAAGGATAATAAATCCTGATTGGAAAAAAGAGTTTTGGTCAAAAGCTTAAAAACAAAAGGGGAGGTGTTTTCATGCGGTGGGAGGATATAGAGAAATATGTTTCTCTTAAGGTTGATGAGAGCTTAAAGAGGGTCAAAGATTCTGATGAATATGTGGCTTCCGCTTCCGGGCTCAAGTATTATCCCTTATGCGTTGAAAGGGCTGAGGGGGCTAAGGTTTGGGATAAGGACGGGAATGAATACATAGACTTTTTAACCAGCGCTTGTGTTTACAATGTAGGTCATAGGCATCCTAAGGTTTTAGCAGCTATAAGGGACCAAATAGAAAAGGTTTTAAACTATACGATTGCCTATCTTTATGAGGAAGCACCTGTAGAATTGGCAAAGAGGCTTACCCAGATAACACCGGGTAATTTTAAGAAAAAAGTTACTTTCGGCTTTTCCGGTTCCGATGGGGTTGACTCTGCTATAAAGGCTGCAAGGGCTTACACGGGTAGGAGACATATTATAGCTTTTAAGGATTCATATCATGGCACAACCTACGGTTCCCTCTCGCTAACAGGGATCGTTAAATCTGAGGTGAGGGGCAAGGTCTTTCCTATACCCGATGTCCACTTTGTTGAATACGCTGATCCATATAGGAATAAATGGGGGATCGATGGTTATAGGGACCCCAGCGCTTTGAGCTCTAAAGCCTTGGCAGAGGTGGAAAGTAAAATTAAAGAACTTGATGGAGAAGTTGCTGGTATCGTTTTAGAGCCTATGCAGGGGGATGCGGGAGTAGTTATTCCTCCAAAGGAATTTATCGTGGGCCTAAGAGATTTAGCCGATAAATATAACATTGTATTGATTGATGAAGAGGTACAAACTGGTATGGGTCGCACTGGTAAATGGTGGGCAATAGAGAATTTCGAGGTTGTTCCAGATATCATAGTTAGCGCTAAAGCTTTGGGGGGTGGAATGCCCATTTCGGCTACTATTGGTAAGGAAGAAATTATGGAAAGCGTTCCTCCACCTCTTTTCGTTTTTACTCACTGCGGACATGCTGTCAATGCAAGGGCTGCTTTGGCTACGATTGAAGCCATTGAGGAAGAGGGTCTTCTTGAAAGGGCAAACAGGCTTGGCAAAAGGGTTTTAGATGAATTTAGCAGGATGAAGGATGAGTTCGAGTTCATCGGCGATATCAGAGGGGTAGCTTTTCTGATAGGGATAGACATAGTTAAAGATAGGGAGACTAAGGAGCCTGACAGGAATACCGCTTTAAAGATTTGTTGGAGAGCATGGGAGAGAGGACTTATATTGGTTACCTTTGGTAAGGGAGGTAACGTTTTGAGGATAGCACCTCCTTTAATTATAAAGGAGGAAGAGCTTGATAAAGCTCTGGACATAATAAAGTCATCTATGAAGGATGTTCGTGATGGGAAGGTTTCTGACGATGTTTTGAGGTTCTTAAGAGGATGGTAAACTTTAGGCTTTACGAAAGTAAGATTAGAAAATCCTTACTTTCCTTAAAAAGGGAGAGTTATGTTGAAGAGGAAACCCCAGGGAGCGATCTTCTTGATTGCTCCCTGGGGCAAAATCCCTTTGGTTTTCCCCGCGGTATCTTAGAATCGCTGACCTTGGAAAGGATTAACATGGGTGACTATCCAGATCCCTATTATCATCGTTTAAGAAAGGCCATTGTAGAGCGGTGGGGTAACCTATTCGAAGAAAACGATGTGTTCATTGGTTCTGGCTCCATGGGGTGTTTAGAGAAGATAAATAAAGCGCTTCTTAAGGAAGGATCCTTAGTTTTAGGGTATTCTCCCCAGTTTACAGAATATGTGACGGAGGTTAAAGTTTGCGGTGGAGTATATGAGAGCGTGGCTTTAAAGGCTGAAGACGGGTTTGAGTTTCGATTCGAGGAGCTAATGGATAGGCTTTCTGAAAAACATACCGTTCTTTATATAGACAATCCTAATAATCCCACGGGGCAAGTGATTCCTCTTGAAGCTATAAAGCTTTTGACAGATAAGGCTTTTAAACTGGGAGTGGTGGTAGTGGTAGATGAAGCTTACGGCGATTTTATGGAAGACAATAATTCTGCGATAAACCTTAATTATCCTAACCTGATAGTTGTTAGATCTTTTTCTAAAGGATTTGGTTTAGCTGGCCTAAGGGTGGGTTACGCTGTTGTAAGAGGTAGGGAGCTGAGAGAACTGTATTCTAAGGTAAACCTGCCTTTCGAAATATCTTCGTTTTCTGAAGAGATTGCCATAAGAGCATTGAAAGATCTCTCTTTTTTAGAACAAAGCAAGGCTCGTGTAAGGGAGATAAAGAAGAAGATCTTAGAATTTCTTTATGATAAAGGTTATAGCTTTTCCAAAACGGCTCTTGAGGTTCCCATTTTTCTTCTTTGGAAGGATGGAGAAGACCTTTACTCCTTTCTTAAGGAAAGAGGGATTCTCTCTGTAAGCGGTCGGAACTTTGCTTCTTTGAGTTCTTCCTTTGTTAGGATAAGGGTTCCTCCATCTTTTCAGGATTTTGTTGCGAAATTTTGGTCTTGATCCTCTCGTGAAGTCTGCAAAAGGAACAGATCTCAGCAGTTGTAGGATAGCCACATCTAATGCAAGGTTTAAGCTCAGCTGGTTTTTCATCCCCGAAGGTATCTTTCTTTATTTTTAGAAAGCCTTTATAGAACCGAAGTTTTGTTCCAGGCATTTTCTCCTCTATTTGGTTCATTATGCTTTTGTAAAAGTGAGACGTTGCTCCTTTTGAGAGAGGGCATCCTTTCCCCACGTGGTCTATATTCATAACTCTTGCATAGTTTTCTATCTCCTCTTCGCTGCATAAAACAAGTGGCTTTATTTTCCTTACAAACCCATTTTCCTCTTTGAGAGATGGGTCTTGCCTCCTTAAGTATTCTACTTGCCAATTGAGAACATTTCCGAGTAGGATAGAGCATTCGTCATCAAGGTGATGCCCTGTGGCTATAACCTTATATCCGTTTTTTAGGGCAAAATTATTCATTATATATCTTTTTATCATTCCGCAGGAAGCGCAAGGAACTCTTCTTTCCAATTTGGCTATATCAAGCAGGTTCATGCCAAAGATTTCCTCTAAGCTCGTTTTAAATAGCTTCCTTGAAAGTCTTCGGGAGAGCTTTTCACATTTTTCCCACGATTCTTGAGAAAATCCTGGAATTCCAAGGTCGATAAACATGCCGTCAGCTTCGTATCCCAAATTTGTCAATATTTGCCATAAGCTTAAGCTATCTTTTCCACCAGAGACAGCAATCAGGATCTTTTCTCCCCTGTTTATCATTTTATGAGATTTAATGGCTTCCTTAACTCTCTTTTCTACAAAACTTTTAAGATGTTCCTCACATAGGGATATTCTATGTGACTTGAAGAAAACAACCGCTTCCTTTTGGCAAATTTTACAACGCCTCAATGTTTCTCACTCCCTTATGATAAAATCCTTGTTGGGGGTAAATATGATTTGCCAAATATGTAAAAGGAAAGTTCCTATTATTTCACAGTTATTAGGAGTCTGTGTTGATTGTATTAGAGACTTTCCTCAAGAGGCCTTACCGTTTGTTATGAAGGCCCACCAGGAAAGCAGAAAAGCCTACTTTAACCTTCCTTTCCCCATTCCCAGAAGCCCTGTGGGAATTAAGTGTAATTTATGTGCTAATGAATGTCAAGTGCCGGAAGATGAGTATGGCTTTTGTGGCTTAAGAAGGAATATAGGAAAGAACTTGAAGGGGCCTTCCTACGGGGAGGCAAAGGTTTCGTGGTATTTAGACCCTCTCCCTACGAATTGTGTTGCCGACTGGGTTTGCCCTGGAGGCACGGGTTGCGGATACCCTGATTATGCTTATGCGCGTGGGCCTGAATATGGCTACTATAACTTAGCGGTATTTTTCCATGCGTGTAGCTTAAATTGCCTTTTCTGTCAAAATTGGCAGTTTAAGAAGCTCGCCCTTAGTCCTGAAACTAAAAGGGTGGAAGAGATTTTAGCTTCCATCGATTCGAAGGTTTCTTGCATATGTTTTTTTGGGGGTGATCCTTCTCCTCAGCTTCCTTTTGCTATAAAAGTTTCGAGGGAAGCTATTCAAAAGACGAAAGGAAGAATTTTAAGAATATGCTGGGAGACCAATGGATTAATGAATAGAGGGCTTTTAAAAGATGTTGTGGAGCTTTCATTGTTTTCCGGGGGATGCATTAAGTTTGATCTTAAGGCTTGGAACGAAGCCCTTCATATCGCTTTAACTGGGGTTTCGAACAAAAAGATTCTGGATAACTTTGGTTTTGTAGCTCAATACATTGTAAGAAGACCAGAGGTTCCCCTCCTTATCGCTAGTACCCTTCTTGTCCCAGGGTATGTGGATGAGAGGGAAGTGGAAGGAATAGCTACCTTTATTGCTAAGATAAATGAAAATATTCCTTACAGATTGCTTGCCTTTTACCCCCAATTTTATATGAAGGACCTGCCTTTAACCTCTAAAGAACAAGCATATAGGTGTTATGAAATAGCTGTTAATGCGGGTTTAAAAAATGTTTCTCTTGGTAATATTCATTTGTTGCGTTGAAAGCTTTTTATTTTGCTCCCCTTATGGTATACTGTATACAGTATACAGGAGGTGATGAGGGAATTTCGTTAGGGAAAGTTGAAAGAGATGAGCCTTTAAATCAGAAAGTTTATAGGGTTATTAAAGAGGCAATTCTTAAAGGGGAGTTAGAGGGTGGTAGTAGACTGGTTGAAACCCAGCTTGCTTCTCAGTTAGGCACAAGTAGGACTCCTGTGAGGGAGGCTATACGTCGTCTTGCTGTTGAAGGATTAGTTGAGCTTATTCCTAATCAAGGAGCTTTTGTGACGAAATTTTCTTTAAAGGATATAGAGAACGTTTTTCAGATAAGGAGCGTTTTAGAAGGACTTGCAGTTAAACTTTTTGCTAAAAGATGTGGAGCAGAGGAGATAGAGAATCTCAAGAGAAAACTTGAGAGAATGAAGAAGGTTGCGGAAGAAAGGGATGTAATTGCTTATTCGGAGCTTGATGCCGAGTTTCATCGCTTCATATGGTTTTCATCGGGTAATGAGAGACTTTCCAGGATGTTGGAAAGCATTGTATCTTACATCAACACATACAGACTCAGGTCTCTTTATATTACGGGAGTGATGGAAAAGTCTCTTGAGGATCATGAGAAAATACTGGAGCTTATTATCCAGAGGAAAGCTAAAGAGGTGGAGGAATTGATGAGGTTGCATGTGGAAGGTGTTCTTTGGAGAATTTCTGAGATGGGGAGGGAGGAGCTGTGAGGATATGCGTTTTGGTTAAGCAGGTTCCGGCTACAGATAAGGTAAAGATGGATGAAAAGACCGGAACAATGATAAGAACCGAGATGGAGGCAGAGTTAAACCCGCTGGATATGTATGCTGTCGAGGAGGCGGTTCGTGTAAAGGAAAGATTGGGTGGTAATGCAAGGATAACGGTGATCTCGATGGGGCCACTTATGGCGGTTGATGCGGTTAAAGATGCTATTTCAATGGGATGCGATGAAGGATATCTCCTTTCTGACAAGCTTCTCGCTGGTTCTGACACTTGGGCAACTGCATATGCCCTTTCGGGAGCTATTAGATATCTTGGGGGATTCGACCTCATATTTTGTGGTGAAAGGGCTACCGATGGAGAGACAGGTCAGGTTGGACCAAGCGTTGCTTCTTGGCTTAATATTCCCGCTTTAACTTATGTTAGCAAGATAGAACGTCTTGAGGAAAGGTATATAAGGGTAAGGCGAGCTGTGGAAGGTGGATACGAAGTAGTTGAAACAGAATTACCCGTTCTCTTAAGCGTTGTTAAGGAGATAAATGAGCCAAGATTGCCTAACCTTGCTGGTAAGCTTCGAGCTAAAGAGATGCAAATTCCTGTGTTAACTGTTGATGACCTAAACTTAAATAGAAGTTTTGTAGGGCTTGAAGGTTCTCCCACGAGGGTTGTAAAGATCTTTTATCCTAAGCTATCGAGGAACGGGAAGATAATTTCTGGGAAGAATCCTGAGGAAGCAGTTGACGAGCTTATAAGTTTTCTTGAAAGCAAAGGGATATTATAGGGGTGATGCACTGTGATTGGGAAAGAGGTTTTCAAGGGTGTTTGGACGCTTGGAGAACAGAGAGACGGTGAGATAAGCTCGGTTTCTTATGAACTTTTAAGTTGGGGGAGGGAACTTGCAGACAAGCTCAATGTTGAGCTCTCGAGCGTGATAATAGGTTATGGCCTTAAGGAGAAAGTGAAGGAGCTCATATATAGGGGAGCGGATAAGGTTTACGTGGTTGATCACCCTTCTTTGGTCCACTTTAAGCCGGATGTATATTCCAGAATTCTTGAGGCTTTGGTTAAGGAGTTTAGTCCGGAGATATTTATAGCCTCCGCTACTACGATGGGTAGAACTATTATGCCCATACTTGCTACGAGGATAGGGACCGGGCTTACCGCTGATTGTACTGGCCTCGATATAGAGCCCGAGACAGGTCTTCTTCTTCAAACGAGACCTGCGATAGGTGGAAATGTAATGGCCACAATAAAAACTCCTAAACATAAACCTCAGATGGCAACCGTTAGGCCGAGGTCGAGGAAACCTCTATCCAAGGATACATCCCGTAAAGGAGAGGTGATTGTAAAAGAATACCCCGAGGAATTTTACCTTTCTAAGTTCAAGATCTTAGATTTTGTAAAAGATGAGACCTCGCAAACACCTCTTCAAGAAGCCGATATTGTGGTAGCTGGGGGAAAGGGGTTAAAGGGGGAAAGGAACTTCAGACTAATTCATGAGCTTGCTCAGCTATTAGGTGGGGCAGTTGGGGCTTCAAGGTCGGCTGTTGATATGGGATGGATATCCTATCCTCACCAGGTTGGTTTAAGTGGGAAAACCGTTGCTCCTAAGCTTTATTTTGCAATAGGCATTTCTGGTGCTGTTCAACACCTTGCGGGCATGTCTTCTTCTGAGACGATTGTTGCCATAAACAGTGATCCGGAAGCTAATATATTTAAGGTGTGTGATTTGGGCATCGTGGGGGATCTCTTTGAAATAGTTCCTTTACTGATCGAGAGGCTTAGGGAATACAAGGAGGGCAAAAAGAATGGTTAATGAGTTTGGTAAAGTTACTCCCTCTTTAGTCAAAGAGCTTCGTAGGATAGTAGGGGAGAAAGGAGTTATTTATGAAAATAAGGAAGCTCTTGAAGCTTATTCTCACGATGAATCTGGTGGGAAGTATTATGCCCATATGCCTGATGTGGTTGTTAAACCTGAAAGTTCTGATCAAATATCGAAGATCTTGAAACTCGCTAACGAGGAAAGAGTTCCCGTTACGCCGAGAGGAGCGGGGAGCGGACTTGCGGGCGGTTGTGTTCCTTTGTTTGGTGGTATAGTTATTTCTATGGAAAGGATGAACAGAATAATAGAGGTGGATAAAAAGAATCTTGTTGCAGTGGTTGAACCAGGTGTTGTTACTAATGATTTATGTAAAAGGGTGATGGAGGAGGGTTTATATTATGCGGGTTATCCTATGAGCGTTGAAACGAGCTTCATCGGGGGGAATGTGGCAACCAATGCAGGGGGAAGCAAAGTTATAAAGTATGGGAATACGGGACACCACGTTTTGGGCATAGAGGCCGTTCTTCCTAATGGGGATATAATCGAGTTTGGAGGTAAAAGAAGGAAAGATTCCAGTGGATATAGCTTCGTTAAGTTTTTTGTGGGATCCGAGGGTACGTTGGCCGTCTTTTCTAAGATATTCTTGAACTTGATACCTTTGCCTGGAAAAACTGTAGATTTATTAGTGCCGTTTAGAAGGGTAGAAGATGCCATAGATAGTGTT
>LGFB01000029.1 GCA_001508835.1 bacterium 42_11 | reverse complement strand
TGCCGCCTAAGGGCAAGGGCGGCGTCCGGGTGCCGCATGACGAATATGTCAGCCCCCGCTTGGAGAAGCGTGGTCGCAGTCAAGAGCTCCCATGCCACGCCCCGGGCCCGTTGCGGGCCCCAGCCGGGGGCGGTCTCGTCGGGCTCTCTGGCCTCCTTCGCCCGCCACGCCTCCTGCCCCACGAACACGATGACGGGCATTGCCAACATCTTGTCGCCCTGCAACGACCCCAGGCGCACCCTCTCCATTATCGAGTAACAGTACTCGATGCCGTACCCGAGCGCGCCGCTCATGGGGTCGATGACGATCCTCTCGGGGGCGAGCCCCATCTCGGTGATGAGTATGTTAAGCTGCTTTGCGATGTTGATGTCCAGCGGCGACTGGGCGATAATGTTGTGGCCATTCACCATGCACGTTGCCACGAGGGACTTGTAGTTCTCCTGTATACCCTTAAAGAAGTTATTGATAACCTTCCAGATGGAGTAAAACTTGTAGTCTTTTTAAACAGCGATGAGGAAATTGGTTCAATTTACAGCAAAGATTATATCATGAACCTTTCAAAAGATGCTGCAGCGTGTCTCTCATTTGAACCTGCCAAACCCGGGACTCTTACGGTAGAAAGAAAAGGAATTTTTAGCTTTGAAATGTTTGTAAAAGGAGTTGCAGTCCATTCAGGAGTAAACTATGAAAAGGGGAGAAGTGCAGTAGAAGAAATATCTCGCAAAATATGTGCTCTTTACGATGAAGTGAGGGATTTAGAAAAGGGTATAAGTGTCAACGTAGGATATGTGCAGGGGGGAGACAAAATAAATATAGTTGCAGAAGAAGCGAGAGCCCAGGTAGAAATAAGATATTTTCAAAAAGAACATGAAAGGAAAATAAAAGAGAAAGTCAAGAGAATAGCTACTATTTCTTTTGTTGAGGGAACGAGCACAGATATTATTGTACTTTCAGAAAGGCCTCCTTTAATTGCCAATGAGGGATGCAGGAAGTTGTTTGAGATTGCTAAAGAAGAAGCTCAAAAATTGGGAAGAGAAATCATTGGAAGAAAAACTGGTGGAGGGGGGGATGCCTCTTTTGCGGCAGTATGGGGTGTACCGGTGTTAGATGGGCTTGGACCAGAAGGAGAGGATTCTCATACAGATGCAGAATTTGTTTTGGTAGATACCTTACCATTTAAAGTGGCTTTAGCCACGAGGATTATACTAAGGATAATGGAAGGAGGGCTGTAGGTGAACACCCTATATATAGAAAATATCAAGAAACTGATAGATGAAATTGAAAGAACACAATCGTCAATAATAGAACAAGTTTCTCAGGTATGTGCAGAAGCGATAAAAAACGATAAACTTCTTTATTTCTTTGGTACTGGACATTCACATATGATGTGTGAAGAGCCTTTTTACAGAGCTGGAGGCCTTGCATGTGTCTATCCCATATTAGAATCCTCGCTTATGCTCCATGAGGGAGGATATAAAAGTACCTTAATGGAGAGAGTGGAAGGAATAGGGAAGATACTTCTAGAAAATAGTGGGGCAAATGAAGGAGATGTATTATTTTTGATTTCAAATTCCGGAAGAAATCCTGCAGTAATAGAAATGGCTATCGAGGCAAAAGAAAAAGGCATTATCACTGTAGCCATTACATCTTTAAAACATTCAAAGATTTTTTCTTCTAGGCACAAAAGTGGTAAAAACCTTTATGAACTTACGGATTATGTAATAGACAATTGTGGAATTCCTGGAGATGCAATAGTAGAATATAAAGGGTTTTCCCAGAAGGTAGGACCCACTTCTTCTATTGCTGGAATTCTTATAATAAACACTATAATAGCCACCATAGTGGAAAAATTATTGTCCTGGGGGATAATGCCTCCGGTGTTCATAAGTGCTAATACAGACGAAGGTGAAAAATTTAACAAACACCTTCTTGAAAAGTATAGGCCTCGAATAAGGGTTTTATGATGAGGTTAAAGATGGTGAGGGGGGTATACCATGAAATGGTGTAAAAAAGTTGTAAGTTTGATTATTTCAGTATGTATGGTGTTCGCTTTTGTCAGCACGAAAGAAAACAGTGCGATTGCCAAAGGAAAAGAGGGGAGAGAAGAAGTGAGAGTAGCAGTGTTGGCAGAGAAACAAGCTACAGCTCCAAAAAGCGTAGAACAAGTCATTCACTTATTAAAGGAGTATGGAATAAAAGCTGAAAAAATTTCAGCAAAGGAGGTTGCAAAAGGCGAACTAGAGAAATTTGATGCAATTGTCATCCCTGGGGGAAGGGCTCTCAATCAGGCAGAAGCCTTGGGAGAGAAGGGTAGGAAAGCTATTAAGGAATTTATTAAAAAAGGTGGAGGATACATTGGAATTTGTGCAGGCACATATCTTGCTACCAACGGTGAAGGTGAATATGAACCCTATCTTGGAATTGTGGGTGCTCAAGTGGTTGACATTAAACACTGGAACAGGGGATGTGGTGATGTCCAAGTTAGGGTAAAATCTTTGGAGCATCCTGTAATCTCAGGTTACTATGGAAACCTTACTGTCCACTATGAGAACGGACCCATTTTAAAGAAAATTGATGTACCAAATATACCTTCCTATGTAGAGTTGGCTTCCTATACCAGCGATATTCATGACAACGGACCTGAAGGAATTACACCTAATACTCCGGCTTTGATTGCTTCAGAATATGGGGAAGGGAGAATAGTACTTTTCAGCTTTCATCCCGAATATACTGCAGGACTCGGAAAAATGCTTGTACAAGCGGTGTTATGGTGTGCAAAGACTTCTCCTGAAGAGTATCCTCTCAAATTGAAGAAAGTCCATGATATGAAAGTAAAAGGGACATGGCTGTGGGGAAGTACAGTGTACAATTTGGGAGCAGATGGAGCGAAGATAATAACGGATCAAATGAAAGAATATGGTTTTACTGATATGTTTCTTCTTGTAAAAGGGACGGCAGGGAGAGTTGATTACAATAGTAGAATAGCATTAGGATTAGCCCATCCTGATAGGGATATACTGAAAGAAGTGGTAGAAGAGGCACACAAAAAAGGAATAAGAGTGCATGCCTGGTTTGTTGTGAATTCTGACAAACAGTGGGCAACACTTCATCCTGAAGATAGAATGGTGCATATCAAGAAAGGGCCTGACGACAGTAGAATATCCCCATTATCTGTAAATTACAGGGAATATATAAAAAATCTCGTAAAAGAGGTTTTGGAAAACTATAAAGTGGATGGAATTCATCTGGATTATATGAGGTATCCACACATTGTATTTGGATTCAATGAAAATTATGAGGTTGCAGAAGCAGCAAAAATAGGGATAGATATGGATAAAATAAAATCTTTGATAGACCGGACTTTCTATACGGATAAAGATGGTAAGTATATATTTGAAGCATATGATAAAGGAGATAAAGACGTTGTTAGCTGGGTAGAAATAAGGAAAAATGCCGTGAAGTCTTTTGCAGAGGAAATAAAAGAAGTGGTGAAGTCCTACAGTCGAAGAGTGAAATTTTCTGCAGCATTAATGCCAGAAGGAGCGTACAATTCTAATTTCTTGACGGCTCAGAATGATTCCAAAACTTTTGCGTTAGTCCATTATGGACAGGATTATCAAGATGCTTCTTCTATTTATGATTTTGCAGTGCCTATGCTCTATTGGAGAGATTATGACAAGTCACCCCAATGGACTGCAGCACTTTATAACAATGCAGCAGAAATTTTTGGTAATAATAAGAGAGTGTATGCTGGTTTACAGACGTACAGTCCTGTTAAAACTTATGACCTTAGTGAGGCAGTAAGTTATATAAAACAAAGTGAGAGTGAAGGAATAGTCTTTTTCAGGTTTGGGACTTTTGGCTTGAGTAAAACTGCCGTAAAAGAAGCGGAAAATGGTGAAAAAGTGATGACCGTGATTATGACAAATCCTTTAAACCAGGATAATTCACCGAATGTCGACATCACGAAGGTTGAAATAGAGCTTAAAGGAAACTATATAGCAAAGGAGATCGTGGAAAGAAGTTCAGAAATTTTTGCTAAAATTTCTGAGAATAGAAAAGTAATTATAATAACGGGTAATCCTTGTATACCACAGAATGGAACATTGAAAATTGCTATATCAGTCCAAGGGGAAGAGTCCAAGGATGTAGAACCTGCCCAGGTTAGATTTTATGTAACAGACAAGTACTACGAAGTAAGAGTATACAACCAATACTAAGAGATTGACGGGGAGCTTCTTTGTGGATTTAGATGCAAAGGGCTCCCTTGGTCTGTGGTTTTTAATGGGGTTTTACTTTATGGGTTTTAATAGGGAGGGAGTAAAAGTGGAAATAAATAAGATGATAAATAAGATGAGTTTAGATGAAAAAATAGGTCAAATGATTATGGCAGGATTTTCTTCTGTTACTGCCAATTATTGTGGTTATGATGAGCATATAGACATACTCATAACTAAATACAAAATAGGAAATATCAGTCTATTTGCAAGAAATATAGGTTCAATAGAAGAAATTACTAAGCTTAATGAAACCATCCAAAAGACCATGATAGAACACATTGGTATTCCAGCTATTATAGGGACAGATCAAGAAGGAGGGATGGTTACTCAGGTTAGAGAAGGAGCTGTATTTTTTCCAGGCAATATGGCAGTTGCTGCAGCGAATATTGAAGGAAGTACCTTGAAAGAAGGAGAAATAGTAGGACAAGGTCTTAGAGCACTGGGGATAAATCTCAATATAGCGCCTGTGCTGGATGTGAATACCAATCCCAAAAATCCTATAATTGGGGTGAGGTCTTATGGAGATGACCCTGAAAAAGTGGCAAAGTTAGGAGTAGATTTTATAAAAGGAATTCAAAGTAGAGGGGTGATAGCGACAGCAAAACATTTCCCAGGGCATGGAGATACAGAAATAGATACACATGTTGATATACCTACGGTTCCTTATGATCGAGAAAGGCTTGAAAGAGTAGAATTTTATCCTTTTAGGAAAGCAGTTGAAAATGGTGTTGACGCAATTATGACAGCTCATATCCATTTTTCTGCTATAGATGATGAAAAAATCCCTGCAACTTTATCCTATAATATTCTTACAAAGCTTTTGAGAAATGATATGGGCTTTAAGGGTATTATAATGACTGACTGTATGGAGATGAATGCGATTTCGAAGAATTTTGGGATAGAAAAAGGGTCAGTTATGGCGATAAAAGCGGGTGCTGATATGATAGAAATTTCTCATCATCTTGATGTTCAAATAAGAAGTGTAGAAGCTATAAAGGAAGCTGTCTTAAATGGAGAGATTCCGGAGGAGAGAATAAATGAGTCAGTGAGAAGGATATTGGAGATAAAGAAAAAATACGGGTTGTTTGAGAATCCTTATCCAAATTTATCTAAAGCAAAAGAAGTGTTAAATTGCAAAGAGTATATAGAATTTGCTCGCCAGGTCAGCGAAAAAAGTGTCACTCTTATAAGGGATAGAAATAAACTTATACCTCTTAATGTTGCAGATAAAAAGATTGTTTCAATTTCCCCGGAGCCAAAAATGTTCATGGGGGGTATTTGGGAAGATGTCAGGAAAAAATACACTTTGTGTGAAGCTTTGAGAAAAGAGTTTGGAGGAAAATCTATTATCATTCCTTTTAATCCTGAATCCGGAAGGACAAAAGAAATCGTTGAGGAATGTGAAAAAGCCGACCTAGTAATTATTGGGGTGTCCAATTTGAATTCAAATCCTGGACAGCTAGAACTCGTAAATAAAATAAGTCACTTAGGTAAGGATGTGATAGTAATCTTACTAAGAGATCCTTATGATGTTCTGTTATTAGAAGGTATTTCCACATGTGTGTGTGTTTATGAGCATACTCCTTTAGCAATAGAAAGTGTAATTAAAGTTTTGAAAGGCGAGGTAAAATGTGAAGGAGTTTTGCCAGTAAAAATAGAAATATGAAGAAATATGAGAATGGCAATGCTAAAAAATAAAAATTTTAAGGAGGAAAGATTGTGGAAGGTCCAAGAGCATGTAAAAAAGAGGAATTTAAAGATGCAATAAACCTTATAAACCAAGTATTTAGGACGTCTCAAGGTCATAATCCCACAATGGAAGAGGAATTTCCACTGCTTCTCAGTGAAGAAAATTTAGAGAATATGCGTGTCATTGTGGAGGATGGGAAGGTAGTTTCTATTGTAAATTTCTACATCACCACGATTCTAATAGAAGGAATTCCTATAAAAGCTGCATCAATAGGAGCAGTTTGTACTCATGAGGACTACAGAGGGAAGGGATATTCTTCTCTGTTACTGGATGATGCAGAAAAGGAGATGAGGAAAAAGGGAGTCGATGTTATTCTTGTCTCTGGAGATAGAAGCCTGTACTTGAGAAAGGGGTATTGTAAAGCTGGATGGGCAGTCCGATTTGATGTATACCCTGAAGAATTGGAAGAAGATATTGAGCTTGTGGAATTTGAAAACAAGTATTTGATTGAAGTAGCTAAAATGTACAACAAACAGCCTACAAGATACTATAGAAGCTTATTTGAATTTAAAAACCTTTTAAAAGGCGCAACTACTCCATGGGGGAATTTTACTTATAAAACCTATTTAATAAAGAAAGGGGACCTTTTAAAAGGGTATGTAGTACTTCGGATAATTAATGATAACCCAAGAAAAGGATATGTGATTGAATATAGTGGTGATAAAAGGATAATTTATGAGAGTTTAAAGAAGATGGCTGCTATTTATTCTTTGGAATATGTTCGTGTGCCCTGTACTTTCAATGATGATATGGTTGAGGTATTGAAGGAAAAAGGCGTATCTTATGAAGAAATTAACCTTTTAGGGACAGTAAAAATATTAAATTTTCAACAATTAATGGAGAAACTTAAGCCGTATTTCCTACAATATGTTGAAAAAGATATCATAGAAAACTTAAGATTTTCCGAAAAAGAAAATAACTATGCCTTTGAAATTAAAAATGAAATATTGAAAATAGATGATGTGGTAAAGCTTACAAAACTAGTTTTTGGAGATAAGGGATTTGGCATGGAAGTCGATGATATAAGTCCTATCTTAAAAGAATTTATTTCAACGGTTTTCCCACTGCCTTTTGTATGGCCTGGAAATTTAAATTTCCAGTGAGGTGGAGTTGGTGAAGGATATATGTTATATTACTTAACTGTGCTGGAGTATGGAACGCGTAAGAAGAAGGAGATGAGAAAAAATGCTCATAAAGATAGTGAGGACATTCCTTGGATGTTTTTTGACAGGGCTAATAGTTCAAAGCGCATGGGTAGCGCTGGTAGAGGCCTACGGGCTTATAGGAGGATGGTTTGCGGCTTTCATTATAATAAGTCCTATGTGGTTTCTAAATCATTACCTGGGGTTAATTGAAAATGAAAAGGATGGAGCATGGATTGATATGGCAATAGGCATTGCTGTGGCGGGGCTGGTGAGAGATCTATTTAAGATTCATTCTTTCAGCTTTGCTTTCAAAGTTTTGCCAGTTTTGCTTGCAGTCATTGCAGGAGGAATTGTAGGAGGTTATCTCGCAGTGTTTGTAAAACAAGGGATGGCAAAAGAAACAGAGGAGGAGAAGATATGAAGTATGAATCCATCATCACTGCATTTGTGGCGGGATTTATCTTTTCCTTTCTCATAGAATTATTGTGGCATGAAATGGTAAGACTGTGGGGACCGCTAGGAGGATGGATTGGTGCAGGGTTCATTGTAGGAACAGTATGGATAGTAAATCATGGTCTGAACTTGATACCTCAAATGGGGCCATGGGTTGATATGACATGGGGACTATGCGCAGGTCTTTTTACTGCTTCAATGCTGCGTGGAGGGAAATTTAAAAAAGCTGTTCCTCATTTGGTGGGAGGGATTTTAGGAGGAATAGTAGCAGGGTATATTTTGTCATTGTTTGTTTAAAAAGCTAGAAGAATGTTAAGGAAAAGCGAGTACTACAAAATTTTGAGTACTCGCTTTTCAATTTTATGACAGATCGAATTCGGGATATAATTCTTTTAGAAGTTCAACAAATGCTCTGGCAGCCGCGGACAGGATTTTATCTTTTTTTTGCACGTAGTAGAGTTTTCTTTTCAATTCTAAATTTTTCAATTTCAAACCTATGAGCCACCCCGAAGTTATTTCTTTTTCCACAGTGTTTTCTGGAACGATTGATACTCCAAGACCTGTCTCAACAGCCCGCTTAATAGCCTCTATGTTTCCAAGCTCTATTGTTTTTTTAATAGTTATTCCTCTTTCTGTAATTATTTTCTTGATAAAGGACATGGTTGCTGATTCTTTATTGGAACGTATGAAACACTCTTCTTCAAGTTCCTCAATATCTACTCTCTCTCTATCCTTCCATCTGTGAGAGGGTGGAATTATGAGCACTAGCTCTTCTGTACAGAAAGGGAGCCATACAAGGCTCTTACTTTCAATGACTTCTCCGTTGTCTGCTACAAGAGCAAAATCAACTACATTGCTGTGAACGTATTCTAATATTTTGTGGTAGAAATTAACATATAAATTTATCTCAATATTTGGATATTTAGAAAGGTATTTCTTTAAGAGGTATGGTACCCGATATACACCTATTGAACCTGTTGCGCCAAAAGAAAGGACTCCTCGACCTAGTGATTCCATCTCACATATTTTTGCCAGATAATCTCTTGTAAGATTAAGTACAGTTTCAGCATATTCGAGAAAAAGTTTACCATTTTCATTTAAATATACTTTTTTTCCTATTCTATCAAATAATTTACAGCCTACATAGTTTTCAATTTCTTGTATATGTTTTGTAACTGTAGGCTGAGAACAAAATAATTCTTCCGATGCCTTTGTAAAACTCTGATGCTTAGCCATGACGTAAAAGGTTTTTAGTTTTTCAATATCCATAGTTTATCACCTCTATTTTAATTATTATAACATTTCGTTATAATTATTATTATATTATTGAATTGTATAATTTATAATAAAACTGAAAAAACCAAATAAAAATTTGCAAAGGGGGAAAAGTATGAATATTCCAACTGCAAGGATGGAAGGAAAAGAAAAGACAAACTTTGAAAAGTGGCTTTCATATCTTGGGGTGCCAATAGCAGCTATAGTTTTCGCGTTACTTTTTACGATGAGAACTCCCACTGAATTGACGCTTCAAGGGAAATCGGCGATTGCTGTTTTTTTGGCAGTGTTTGTGCTGTGGGTATCGCAAGCTGTTCCGACGTTTGTTTCATCCCTCATTGCAATAGTATTGTTAACGCTTACAAGTGCATGGGATGAAAAGTCAGTACTTGGAGTATTTGGATATGATGTAATTTGGTTGATGATATCTGCATTCATAATTACTTCTGGAATGACAAAAACAGGACTTGCTAATAGAGTTGCTCTTTGGCTTGTTTCTACTTTTGGAAAGACTGCACGTCTTGCGCTTATTTCCTTGATAATAGTTAACTTTGTAATTGCGTTTATTGTTCCCTCTACGACAGCAAGAGCTGCTCTAATGCTCCCCATAGCATTGCTTGTTGCACAGGCATATGGTGCTCAACCTGGCAAAAGCAATTTTGGAAGGTTAGTAATGATACAGGAATTGCAAGCAAATAGCATTTCTACAACCGCTATTTTAACTGCAACTGCACCACAGATAATGGCAGTTGGACTTATAAGAGATCTCACCGGGTATAGTGTATCGTGGTCAGAATGGTTTATCGCTTCATTTCCCGTTGCTTTGTGCACAATGATAGTATCCTATTTAGTGGGTCTTGTGATATTCAAGCCGGAAGTAAGTGTACCAGTAGTAGAGGATGGGGGTAGTGACGGCATAGGAAAGCTAAGAGAGCAGCTTCATAAGATGGGACCAATGACAAATGAAGAGAAAAAAGCTCTATTTATATTCTGTCTTACGGTGTTTTTATGGGCAACGGATAAATGGCATGTTCAAATGTTTGGTTTTAAAATTAGCCTTGTAATGGTTGCTATTATATCTGCTACATTGTGTTATCTTCCTTTTATAGGACTTATTAGCTGGAAAGATACAAAGATTCCATGGGACCTTATGATATTCAGCGCCGGGGCTTATGCGGCAGGTATGGCATTAGATAAATCTGGTGCTGCGGCATGGGCATTAAAGGCTGTATTTGGCAGTTTAGACCTTGGTAAAATAGGATTTTTCCCATTATACATGATAGTCATGTTTATTGCTGTATTCAGTC
>LGFB01000028.1 GCA_001508835.1 bacterium 42_11 | reverse complement strand
GGAGGGGAGAGGGAATGCGGTTAAAAGGGGTGGCGGCAATTTTGGGCATTCCCGAGGCGGAAAGAGATGTTGACGATGCTATTGTTCCTTTATTAGCTCGAGTATGTAAAAGGCTTTCTTCTGGTAGATATATTGTTGTAGTGGTAGATGACCCATTTGCTGTGGCTGCGATTGAGCACGGAGAAATTATTGACTTTGTTTGTTCTACAGAGGCTGGGGCTTTTTCTTTAAGAACGTGTGGAGAACTCCCTACCGCTGACTTTGCGAAAATGGCTTTTCCTGATCCCGATGGATGGGAAAGAAGGATTCTCACAGAGGGAGGTCTATATTCTTACCTTTCTACCGACGATATAAGTGAGGCTTTAAAGAAAGACCCTTTCATAGTAGAGGCTATGGCTTATCAGATGTCGAAGGAGGTATGGGCTATGGCTACGGTTTTTTGCGGAAACTTCAATGAAATTGTGCTACTGGGAGGTCTTTTAAAGGATGATTCCTTCTTCAAGATGTTGACAAAGAGGTTAACGCCTCTTGGTAAAAATATACTTCACTTGGAGGTGGTTTAGTTGTTGAAGAGTTTACTTAGCTTATTGGATATGGCTCGTGGTAAAGGAATGCGGCTTGCCGTTGCTGCCGCTGAGGATGCCCATGTGCTTGAGGCTGTTGAGGATGCTCGAAAGAGAGAAATAATCAAAGGGTCTTTAGTGGGCTCAAGACCAGCTATTGAGAAAATAGCTGGTGATTTAGGTATCGATTTGAGTAATTACGAAATCTATGATGTTCCTAATCCCGTTCAGGCTGCCTACAAGGCAGTTGAGCTTGTAAGAGAGGGTAAGTGCGATTTCTTGATGAAGGGGTATATTCAGACTGCCGACCTTGCAAGAGCCGTTCTTGACAAGGAGAAAGGGTTGAGAACAGGTAGAGTTCTTTCCATGGTTTCGCTTTTCGAACTTTCTACCTATCCAAGAGTTTTTGCTATAACCGATGCCGGAATAACTATAGCTCCTGAGCTTGACCAGAAGGTCGATATAATAAACAATGCTGTAGACGTGATGCATAAGCTTGGTTATGAGAATCCGAAGGTAGCTGTGGTAAGCGCTGTTGAAGTTGTAAATCCTAAAATTCCAGCCACGGTTGATGCTGCCTTACTTGCTAAAATGAATCAACGTGGTCAAATTAAGGGTTGCATAGTAGATGGACCGTTTGCTCTTGATAATGCGGTTTCGGAGGAAGCGGCTAAACATAAGAAGATAGAAAGTCCAGTTGCTGGGAAGGCGGATATCATAGTTCTCCCTGATATCAATGCTGGAAATGTTCTTTATAAGGCGTTAATATTTATAGCTGGCGCGAGGACCGCTAGTGTTGTTATGGGGGCTAAGGTTCCCATTGTATTAACTTCAAGAGCTGATAGTGCCGAAGCTAAGCTTCTATCTATAGCTTTAGCGGCGGTTTGTTCTATGTAAGCTTTCCTTTAAGAAGCCATGCTTATCCTGGTTATAAACCCTGGGTCTACATCAACAAAAGTCTCGGTTTTCGAAAACGATAAGGAGCTTTTCAGTGAAACCTTAAGACACTCTAAGGAGGAATTGAGCAAATATAGCAGAATAATAGATCAGTATCAGTTTAGAAAAGAAATAATTTTTGACTTCTTGAGAAGAAACAACATCGCGGTTTCCAGCCTCTCGGCTGTCGTAGGAAGAGGGGGCTTGCTTAAGCCAATCCCAGGTGGGACATTCTTGGTAAATGAAGAAATATTAGAGGATCTTAAGACTGCTAAATATGGAGAACATGCCTCTAACCTGGGTGCAATTTTAGCTTATGAGATAGCGAAAGAGGCAGGATGTCCTGCTTATATAGTTGATCCCGTGGTAGTTGATGAGCTTGAGGATATTGCTCGTGTTTCTGGCTTGAAAGGCCTTAATAGAAGGAGCATCTTTCACGCCCTGAATCAGAAAGCTGTGGCGAGAAAGGCGGCACGTGATCTTGGCAAGGATTACAGTAAGGTTAATCTAATCGTCGCACATCTGGGCGGAGGGATATCTATAGGAGCTCATAAAGGCGGTAGGGTTGTGGATGTCAATAATGCGTTAAATGGCGATGGTCCCTTTACCCCTGAGAGATGTCCGACTATACCAACTTTAAAACTCTTGGAGCTTTTCAGAAAGGGTATGTCCCTTGATACTCTGATGAAGCGAATAGTAGGAAGTGGTGGTTTGGTAGCCTATTTTGGAACTAACAGTGCTTTAGATGTAGAGCGGAAGATTGATAGCGGAGATTTCTTGGCGGAAACCGTGCTTAGGGCTATGGCATACCAGATTTCTAAGTGGATAGGAAAGATGGCCTCTGCTTTAGAGGGAAACATAGACGCTATAGTTATCACTGGTGGCATGGCACACAGCAAAAGGATAGTTTCTTGGATAAAGGAAAGAGTATCTTTCCTTGCTCCTGTAATGGTTTATCCTGGAGAGGATGAAATGGAAGCGTTAGCTTTTGGCGCCTTAAGGGTTTTAAGAGGGGAAGAAGAGCACAAAATATATAAGTAAGGGGTGGGAAGAATCCCACCCCTTACTTATATTCTTTCCAGCGCAATTTAAGCTCTTTTGCCGCTTTAACCTCATCTAACCTCTTTACAGGTGTGGTATGGGGGGCACTTTTGAGCAACTCTGGTGTTTTAACTGCTTCTTCCGCTATCTTTAGCATGGCTTCTATAAAGGCATCTAATGTTTCTTTTGTTTCTGTTTCCGTTGGTTCAATCATTAACGCCTCTTCTACTATAAGCGGGAAGTAAATTGTTGGTGGGTGAAAACCGTAGTCAAGCAATCTTTTAGCTATATCTAAGGTTCTAACTCCGTATTCTCTAAATTTCTTGCCTGAGAGGACTCCTTCGTGCATCGGTGGTTTATTGTATGGCAAGTCAAAAGCCCCCTTCAGCCTGTTTATGACATATCTTGCATTGAGTACAGCATTTTCAGAAACCCTTTTCAATCCTTGAGCCCCCATCATTCTTATGTATATGTAGGCTTTTATTATTACAGGAAGATTACCATAAAAGCTTTTTACTTTTCCTATGCTTAGGGGTCTATTGTAGTCCAGTGTATATTTCCCATCTTTTTTTACTATCACTGGGACTGGCAGGAATGGCTCAAGCTCTTTTTTTACTGCCACGGGCCCTGAACCGGGTCCCCCGCCTCCGTGCGGAGCCGCAAAGGTCTTGTGAAGATTAAAATGAAGAACGTCAAATCCCATATCGCCAGGTCTTGTTATTCCCATTAAAGCATTGAGGTTAGCTCCATCTCCATAAAGGAGGGCTCCCACGGAGTGAGTGATTTCTGCAATTCTGAGAATTTCCTCTTCGAAAATTCCAAGGGTGTTGGGATTGGTTATCATTACAGCAGCAGTCTCTTCATCAAGTTCTTCTTGTAATCTCTTTAGGTCAATGCATCCATCTTTACCCGACTTAATTTCAATGGCTTTGTAACCTGCTAAAGTGCAGGATGCAGGATTGGTACCGTGAGCTGAATCTGGTATTATTACCTTGCTTCTTTTTCTTCCTTTGGTTTCATGATAGGCTCTTATAATAAGGAGTCCCGTAAGCTCTCCGTGAGCTCCCGCTGATGGTTGTAGTGTTATAGCATCAAATCCTCCTATTTCGCATAAATATTGTCCTAAATCAAACATGATTTTTAGTACTCCCTGAACGAGCTCGTCGGGTTCGTAGGGATGCAAGCTTGTAAAACCTTCTAAGGTTGAAAGCTTTTCTCCTATTCTTGGGTTATATTTCATCGTGCAAGACCCTAAGGGATAAAAATGAGTATCCACACAAAAGTTCAATTGAGACAATCTTGTATAGTGTCTGATTACTTCGACCTCGCTTACTTCGGGTAATGTTGGGTCTCTTTTTCTTAAAAGCTCTTCGGGGATAAGCTCATCGATGTTTAAGCTTTCAAGGTCATCGGGGGGAATGGAAACCCCTTCCCTATCTATCCTGCCTAATTCAAATATTAGTTTTTCAGCCATTTTCGATCTCTCCCAGGAAATTTGCAAACTTTTCTAAACTTTGGGTGTCGTGGACTTCAGTTACATTTATAAGAAGGCTATTTTCAAGATCTGGATAGAACCTTTTGAGTGATAGTCCGGCCAAAAATCCCCTTTCAAGACCTGCTTCTAAGACTTTGTCAGGGTTTTTGACCTTAATTGCAAATTCATTATAGAAGGGAGACTTAAATAAGAGCTCTATATTTCTTTTTCCAAGCTCTCTTGCTAAGAAATGAGCCTTTTTAAGATTCATTTCAGATATTTTCTTAAACCCCTTTTTGCCTATAGATGCGAGATATACGGTGGCCGCGATGGCACACATATTGTGATTTGTGCATATGTTAGAAGTGGCTTTGGCTCTTCTTATGTGCTGTTCCCTCGTTGAAAGGGTTAGGACGAATCCACGTTTTCCCTCTGTGTCAGTCGTTTCTCCTACTATTCTTCCAGGCATGTTTCTTACATATTCCATCTTGCTTGTAAAGATTCCAAGATAGGGACCACCGAAATTTAACGGGATTCCGAATGATTTCCCTTCCCCAACAGCTATATCTGCTTTGTAACTGCCAGGAGGAGTTAGCAATCCAAGCGAGATTGGTTCAACTACGCAAGCTATTAAGAGGATATTTGTTTTTTCTCTTAAGCTTTGTATGCCCTTTATATCTTCTATTATTCCAAAAAAGTTTGGATTTTGAATGGCAAAAGCTGCTGTATCTGATGATAACGCTTTCTCCAAAGCTTCAAGGTCGGTTCTCCCATCTTCTCTAAACTTTATTTCCTTAACTTTGAATCCAGCGCTTTCAAGATAAGTTTTGACCACCGTTCTATATTCTGGGTGGATTGCTGAGGAGATGATTACTTCTTCTTTTTGAGTTATTCTTAATGCCATGAGGCAGGCTTCGGCTAAAGCTGAAGCACCATCGTATACCGATGCGTTTGAGACTTCCATGTCGAATAGCTCACACATCATAGTTTGAAACTCAAAGAGAATGGTTAGGGTTCCCTGACTTGCTTCTGGTTGATAGGGTGTATATGGTGAAAATATTTCCCCCCTTGAGAGTATGTATTCTACTGTAGAGGGAATCCAGTGATTATAACTTCCCCCTCCCAAAAATGAAATATACTCATTCACTCCCTTGTTCATGAGGGATATTTTTTTTATTTCCTGCTCCACTTCTATTTCAGAAAGGGGAGCGGGCAAAGATAGCTCCTTAGATAGTCTTATTTCTTTAGGGATATGGGAGAAGAGCTCCTCCTTTTCACTTATTCCGAGGCTTGATAGCATTTCTCTTTCATCTATTTGGGAGTGGGGGATGAAGGGCATAGTTTATCCCTCCGTGATTAATCTTTCATATTCCTCTGCAGAAAGGAGCTCGTCAAGCTCTTTCGGTTCTTTAAGTTCTATCTTAAAGATCCATCCCTTTCCATAGGGGTCTTCATTTATAAGGTTCGGGGAGCTATTTAACTCCTCGTTAATTTCTACAATTTTTCCACTTACAGGAGTGTAGATGTCTGACGCTGCCTTGACTGATTCAACTACGGCAACGGCTTCCATTTTCTCCACTTCTCTTCCAATCGAAGGAAGTTCAACGAAGACGATATCTCCTAATTGTTCTTGAGCGTATTGGGTTATTCCCACTGTTCCAACACCATTTTCCACTTTTATCCACTCATGTTCCTTTGAATATTTAAGATCCTTTGGTATCAATTGGGTTCACCCCTTTCTATAAAATGGTAGAGCAGTTATAACTGCCCTTTTTTCTTTACCGCGCATGTCTATATTTATTTCACTTTCTATGCCGTTGTTCTTTACATATCCCATTCCGATGTACTCATTTAAATAAGGAGAGTATCCCCCGCTTGTTACGTAACCGACTTCTTGCCCTTGATAGATTATTTTTTGCTCTTTTCTTGGAACCCCCTTGTCTATCATTTTGAATCCCACCAACCGTTTTTCAACGACCCTTTCTATAAGTGCTTTCTTTCCTATGAAATTTCTTTCCATGTCTAAGAACTTTCTCAGATTTGCCTCTAAGGGGGTTATATCTTCATTTAATTCGTGTCCGTAAAGTGGCATTCCTGCTTCAAGTCTTAAGCCATCTCTTGCCCCTAAACCGCATGGTTTGACTCTGAGTGTTAACAATTCATCCCACAGGTTTTCAACGTCTTCCGGGCGGGTGTAAATTTCAAAGCCTAACTCTCCTGTGTACCCTGTTCTTGATAAAAAGAGAATCTTTGATCCTCGATATTCCAAATTGGTTTCAAATGAGTAGTATTTCATATTTGAGAGTTCTAAGCTAAATAAGCTTTCAGAAATTCTTGTGGAATGGGGCCCTTGAATGGATATGGCGCTTATATTCTCGGAGATGTTTTCCACTCTTGTTTCTGAAAGAGCATTTTCTTTTATCCAATTGAAGTCCTTTTCTATATTTCCAGCGTTAACCACGAGTATGAATGTTTCTTCTGAGAAAGTATAGATGATAAGATCATCTATTACTCCACCGTTCTCATTTAATAAGAAGGAGTAAGAGGCTCTCTTAGGTACAAGCTTTTGTTCGTGAACGGGGGTTAAATATAAAACCGTTTTTTTTGCTCCCTTTCCCTGGATTTTAATTTCTCCCATATGGCTTATATCGAACATTCCTACGCTTTTTCTAACGGTTATGTGTTCCTCAAGTATGCTTTCATATTGTACAGGCATTTCCCAACCGCTAAAATCTATCATTTTCGCTCCAAGCTCAACGTGCTTATGATAGAGCGGGGTTCTTTTCAATATTTCACCTCCCTTTGAGAGTTATGCGGATTTTACCCTATTTCTCCCCTCTTTTTTAGCTCGGTAAAGGGCCTCATCTGCTTTTGATATAAGCTCTTCTAATCTATCTCCATCCTCTGGAAATGTGGAAACCCCAAAGCTACAGGTAAGTCTGATTTTGAAAGGAGCTTTATCCTTACCTCTGTAGTTGAATTCATAGTTTTCTATTTCATTCCTTAATCTTTCAGCGATGTTTAAAGCCTTTTTCTTGTCCGTTTTTAAAAGTAGTATGAAAAACTCTTCTCCGCCATATCTAAAGATAGTATCCTCTAACCGTAGCTTAGACCCTAAGAGCTTCACTAAGCTTTTAAGGATGTAATCTCCTACTAAATGACCATGAGTATCATTTATTCTCTTAAAGTGGTCTATGTCAAGCATTATCAAAGATATGTGTTCTTTTTCCGATTTTGCCCTTTCAAGCTCCTCTTTCAGTATGTTCTCGAAGGTTCTTCTATTGAAAGCGCCTGTTAAATGATCTCTAGAAGACAAGCTTTGTAGAATTTCATTGGCTTTTTCCAACTCCCTTTGTAATTCTATCATCTTGGTGATGTCGGTTACAGAAAGCAAAAGCAAGTTTCTTTCTCTAATTAATGACGATCTTATTATAGCATAAACGATTTCGCCTTCGCCTTTCAGAAGCCTGGCTTGAAAATCGCTGTAAGATTTGTAATGCGCTTTCTCCAGGTATTCGGTGAAGGGGATATAATCTTCCGTGTGAACGAAGTTCGTTATCGGTTTTCCTATTATTTCATTCCGTTTTCTGCCCAAGATATACTCAAAGTGGTTATTAATTTCTACTATTTCCCATCCACCATTTAAACATGTGACTAACCCCACGCCCGCTGTTTCCCAAGTCAGCTTTAAGTTCCTGACGTTTTCCCTTAGTTTTCTAGTTAGAGTTAGGTAGAGAATTAAAGCTATAGTCGAGCCTATGCCCACTAATGTGGCGGCTAAAAAGTTATACTTCCTAATTATCTTTCTAAGGTCGTCTTCATAAATAGTCCCCAATATGTACCAGTCAAGAGGCTTGTAATATCTAACAAAGGCTAATTTTGATACCACTTTGTTTTCTTCATCGCCATACCATAAGTAGTTAAAGAGTCCTTCCCCTTTGGTTACAGATTCTCTTATGATCTTCATTAAGTTTCTATTTCTTTCAGGTTCTAAAGGAACAGGTTTTCCATCGAATTTTGGGTTTGGGTGAGCGAAGAAGGTTTCTTTTTTCCCGGATATTACAACCACATAACCTCTTTCTTCTATTCTTAATGATATTATTGTTTCTCTTATAGTTCTTATAACCTCGTGTTCTAATTTTCTTAAGAAGTTTTCCAGCTCATCGAGGGGGTAGATAGATATTATGATGTTGCCCCCTTTAAGAAACTTTTTAGCGTAGATAAGCGCTGGATTATCGCCTTCATTGAATTTCATAAATAGATACTCTTGGTGGGATAATCTTTTAAATATTCTGTTTAATATCTCTTGAGGGAGGGCTACCCTTTTCCCAAAGATGTTTAAGCTTCTGTTATATACTATAAAAGTAGCATCGTTCATTGTGGCAAGTCTTTCTATTAAATTGCCTTTTTCCGTGTTCCCCTTTTCGTTCTGTAGGATCTCGTCAATGATGTTTGTCCATTTTATTAGCTTTTCGTGGACTTGTTTGGTGTGAATTTCTTTTTCTTGATTTAAGTTTTTGAACTGCGCTTCTATAAAGCTTATAAGGGTGTCTAACGTGGCACTTATTAGATTCCCTTCCGCTGAATAGACCGTGTTCTCTATCGACTTGAAGATAAACAAGAGGGTTATAGGGGTAGCTATGAATATCACAATAGCAGCTATTACAGGAATTTTGGAGAGAAGCCACCTTTTCATCTTCCATGCCTCCTCTTTTCAATGATACAGGAATCTAAGTTGTATATCAAGTCGGCAAGTGTCTAAAGATTATCTTGTTTTTTCCCCTTGGGTTTTCTGCCATGTCTTGCTGTATTAGATGGGTAGGTTTATAATAAAGGAAATTTCTAAGAAGGAGGGATGTTTCATGGAAAGAGAGCGTTTTAAAGAAGATCCAAGATATGCCCAGACGCGAAAGGAAGCGATTGTGGTTTTTGTCCTTCTTTTGTCTAACATTGTATGGTGGTTTGTCTCTGCCTACGGGTTAGGTTCGAAACCTCCTCAAGAATATTCTTACGTTATGGGGTTTCCTGCCTGGTTTTTCTGGAGCTGTATAGCAAGTTTCGTAGTATTTAGTCTTTTAGTTGCCATACTTGTACCCATCTTCTTTAAAGATATTCCTCTCGATCCGGAGAATAAAGGAGGTGCATAAAGATGAGCCTTTCAAAGGAGGTCTTGATACAGATTTGGGTGCCTTTAATAGTTTATCTTGGAATTGTCATATACATAGGGTTTTATAGTAGCAAAAAATTGAAAGAGGAAGAAGACTTCTTAGGAGAGTATTTTCTCGGAAGAGCTAACTTTAGCGGTTTTGTCGTAGCCATGACTCTTGTTGCTACTTATGTCAGTGCATCAAGTTATTTAGGAGGTCCTGGTGTAGCTTATTCCCAGGGGCTTGGATGGATTTTGCTCGCAATGACACAGCTTCCAGCTGCTTACGTTACATTGGGCATTTTAGGCAAAAGGTTTGCGATAATATCGAGAAAGGTAAACGCAGTAACTCTAATAGATGTTTTGAGGGAAAGGTATGATAATAACCCTGTATTGGTTTGGTTAGCCTCCTTGGGCGCAGTTATTTTCTTAATGGTAGCAGTTGTTGCGCAGTTTGTTGGTGGGGCTAAGCTTCTTCAGACTTTGACCGGCTTACCATATGTCTGGGGGTTATTACTTTTTGGCTTTGTTGTGATGATTTATGTTACCTACGGAGGCTTCAGGGCTGTGGTTTTGAGTGATGTTATTCAAGGCATAGTTATGTTTATTGGTATTACTGTGTTGATGATAGTGGCTTTTAAAAAGGTGGGAGGTCCTTTTAACGCTATGCAGTCCCTTTATGATATCAATCCTGAGCTATTAACCCCATTTGGGGTTAAGAATTTTATTTCTATCCCATGGATATCCTCTTTTTGGATATTAGTGTGTATAGGGATAATAGGGCTTCCACAAAACGCTTTAAGAGCTATGGCGTATAGGGATTCGAAGTCTATGCACACGGCCATGATTGTAGGGACGTTTGTTTTAGGTTTTCTCATGCTTTCTCTTCACCTTGCGGGTGTCATAGCTAGAGTTATAATTCCTGAGATTCCAAAGGGGTTAGGCAGGGATGCCGTTATACCTCTTCTTGCTTTGAACTTGCTTCCCCCATGGTTAGCTGGTTTGCTTTTAGCCGCTCCTCTTGCGGCGATAATGTCTACCGTAGACTCTCAGCTAATACTTGCCTCTAGTGCGATAGTTAAGGATCTCTATCTTAACTATATAAATCCTACGGCTGACAAGGGAAAGATATCAAAGCTCAGTATGATTGTAACGGCAATCATCAGTTTAATGGTGCTTCTTTTGGCCATAAAGCCGCCCTCTTTGATTGTATGGAT
>LGFB01000027.1 GCA_001508835.1 bacterium 42_11 | reverse complement strand
AAGATCAATTCCAACAACCTTTTCTTTGCTTACCATCCCCATCACCCCTTCTTCCCAACTTTCACCAAGGCAGGCCTTATAACCCTGCCTCCTAAAGTATATCCCTTTCTAACTTCCGAAACCACTTTTCCATCATCATCGTCACTATCAACAGGAACAACTTCCACCGCTTCATGAATAGACGGGTTAAACTCGCTACCAACGGTTGGCACAACTTCAAGTCCTTCCTTGGAAAGGGTATTCAAAAACTGCCTTAAAATCATCTTAACCCCATCGATAAGTCCATCGTTATTGCTAGAATTAATACTAGCGTTAACTGCATGCTCAAGGTTATCAATGATAGGTAGCAATTCTCTTATTATTCGCTCAGAAGCCATAGCTCGCTCAAGCTCCCTATCTCTTTCAACGCGCTTCCGAAAATTATCGAAATCTATCTGCATCTTCGCTAACATATTTCTGTAACCGTCTATGAGCTTCCTCATCTCTAACTTTTCCTCTTCAAGTTCTTTAACTCTTTTGATTAGCTCCTTATACTCCTTTTTGCTGGGCTTTCCACGAATCAGCTTCATTCCTTAACTAAGATCCCTCCTCTTCGAAATAACTAAATACCTGCGTCATAGCTTTCATAATTGAAATAACTTTCTTGTAATCCATACGCGTGGGTCCTATTATACCCAATACACCCATTATCTTCCCGCCAAGACTATAGCTTGCCGTTACCAAACTACATTCTCTCATCTTTTCTACAGGATTCTCATCTCCAATTACTACGCTTATATCTCCCTCACGTGAAACTTCGGTGAGCATCTTCGCCATAAAGTCTTCCTCTTCAAGAACTTCAAGAATTATCCTTATTTTCTCCACGTCCTTAAATTCTGGGAGCTTAAGTATATTCGTTCTGCCCTCAAGGTATATTTTCTTGTCCGTTTTTTCTTTAACTTCTCTTAAAGCACGGGCAGCCTCAAAATAAACCGTTCTATATCCTTCAAGCCTACTAAGAAGCTCTCTGAGCAAGTTTTCATTAAGGCTTCCTAAAGCCCTACCGCTTATCCTTTCGTTTATATATCTCTCAAGCTCTTCAAGCTCTTCCACATCTATATCTTCCCTCAGATACAAAACCTTGTGATGTATCCATCCGCCTTCTGTGACTATTATCATCAACGCATGCATGGAATCTAACTTCACTAACTCTACCTTTTTTATAGCGCATTCCCGAGACCTCAAAGCAACGACCACGCTTAAATAATCGGTAGTTTTAGAAAGAAGCTTCCCTATCCTCCTTAAAAGAGATTCGACTTCCTCTTTTGTTTTATTTATAAACTCTATAAATAGATGTTCATCTACGAAAAGCTCCTCCTCACCATCCAATATCGCATTGACATAATATCTGTAAGCTCTGCTTGTAGGAACCCTCCCAGCAGAGGTATGGGGTTGATAAAAAAGCCCCATCTCTTCAAGGTCTGCCATCTCGTTTCTAATGGTAGCAGGGCTTAAATTTGGGAAATATTTTTTAGATAATGTCCTCGATCCCACCGGCTTCGCACTCTCTATATAATCTTTAACAACAGCAAGCAAAATTTGCTTTTGCCTTTCGGTAAGCATCTTCCTCACCCTCTTTAGCACTCTATGCGTAAGAGTGCTAACAGCAATCATAAAAATTAGCACGAAAGTCAAATTTTGTCAAGTTCATGTTCTATAAGCCAGCTTTTAAGGCGAACTCCCGATGAGAAACCTCCTAAACTCCCATCGCTTTTAACAACTCTGTGACAAGGAATGAACAAAAGATGTCTGTTGAAAGCCATGGCCATACCTACAGCACGTGGAGAAGTTTTCGCTAAACGCGCAAGCTCTCCATAAGTTATAGTTTCACCAGGAGGAACTTTCAACAGGAAGGAATATATAGGTAAAAACTTCAAAGAAACTCCGCTAAGGTCAAGAGGATATAATAAATTCAGGTTCTTCTTTGAGAAGTAGTCATCCAATATCTTCTTAAGCCAACCTCCTGGTAGTGGTTTGCCCAAAGGAGATGTGGAAAACCGAGAAGAAAATAAACCTCTTGGGGAAATCTCGAGAACCAAAAAACCTAAGGGGAAAGAATAGTAATAGATACTAAGACTGTTCTTATTCCAGACTCTCCCTACCAGGTTTAACCACCTCTTCGAGGGTTTTAAGACCGAGGATTTTAAGTGTAATTATACCTCCCAGTATTATAGGTATGTAGTCCGTAAAAAACCTCCATAAAATCGCCATGATACCTGTTACATGCGATGGCATAATATAGTGGAATAATATCGCGGCTCCCCCTTCGGCCACCCCGCTTCCCCCAGGAGTTGGAACAAAATAGAGAATGAACAAAAATACAGCTTGAATCATCAACACCTTACCCAAATCGAACTTCAACCCCATTCCTAACATTATGGAAGGAAGAGCACAAAAGTGAGCCAGAAGTTGAAAAAAACTATATGTAATCGCTAAAAACAAGCGCTTTCTCTCTTTGCCAATGAGGAGTCTAAAATTCTCATTATAAAGCGCTATTTCTTTCTCCACTCTTCTTATGACATGACGGGGACCAACTCTCTTAAAAAAACCAAGCTTGTTTAAGAATAACACCACCCACACGGCCATCTTTCTTATAACATCAACGCGCTTTAAGCTTATAAAAATTAGCACAGATATGCACACAAGGAAAGCAGTAACATATATCATCATGCCTCTTAAAAGGGGATTCTCCGTCATCTCAGGATGCGTAAATATTACCAGGGGACCCGCAAAACTAAGTATGATCAGGGTTATCAGCGTTCTTATCAGGGTAACAGCAAACCCAATACCGATGGGAATGTTCTTTCTGTAGAGGACATATATCTGAAAGGGACCTCCCCCGCTCTGAAGAGGAGTAACAGCACACCCAAAGTAGTTTATCCACACTAACACTAATCCATCAAGAAAGCTTATATCCCAACCCGCTGCCCTTATAAGCTCCCTGAAACGTAAAAATTCGAAAGTCCAAGAAAGAAATATGCACAAAAAGGCTAAAAGGAGAAATTCCTTCCTTACTTCCAAGAGGTTTCTGATAGTTTCTCCACTTATGGTAAAAAAAATTACAAAAAAAGCAGTGGTAAAAGTTATAAGAAGGAAGACTAAAAGTCCTTTCTTGAGAGAAGTTTTCTTCATAGAAATATTATATCACAATTCCAAGACATCTAACGCAAAGAAATCTCCCCAAATTAAGCTTTCATCTATTCCCTTCTTCCAGTGGTAATGATAACACCCCCCTTTAAGAAAACCTTCCCAATTTTCCTCCTTGGCAACATACTTGATGGAAAGGCTTCTGTGAAGAGACTCCCTCCAAAGCGAGAAATCTCCATTAAAGGAAGAAAGAACCTTTAAAAATATCGCACCAGCTGAAGTGTCCTTGGGTCCATCCTTGTCGCAAAAATCCCAAGGGGGAACGCCATCTTCATTTACATTACTCATCGCAAACCGAAGTATCCTTTCACAAGCTTCCTTAAAAAGGTTCTCCTTCGTCTCCTCATACGCTCTCAAGAAACCCAATGCGCCCCATGCAGCTCCCCTTGACCAACAACTTAAGGAACTTAATCCCTGACCTCTTATGGGTCCTTTACTCAGAGAACATATATGAAAGGTTGAGCCATCTTGGCGCAAAAGGAACTTCAAAGAACTCAAAGCATGTCTCATGGCAATATCCGAAAACTTAAAAGAACCATACTCTCTTGAGGCCCACCAAAGAAACTCAAGAGAAGCCAAAGTATCAATCGCTATACTATCCCCGCCGGGACCATCCATCGGTATGAATCCAAGCTCTTCATTAAAGAGGGAAGCCATCCTTTCAGCCTCAGCCTTTATTCTGTGTTTTAACTTATTAGAACCCGTTTCAAGATAGGCCGGAACGAAAGAGCTATAAAATAAAAAACCCAGATTATGATTTAAAGGGTATATCCTTTCCTCAAGCATCTCCAGAAGCTTAAGCCCCACAGCTTTAAATTCATCAAACTTAAGAAGTAGTCCAATGAAAAACCCTAAATCCCAAAAATCCAAATGGTCAAAGGGCTTAAACCACCACCTTCCCCGAATTGTATAGCTAGGAAGACCTATAGAGAGATTTTGATTTTTCAATATTCTCTCTATCTTCTCTTGGAGAGACAAACCCTTCACCTCTTAAATGACTTAATAAGTTTAAACACTCTCTCAACTACAAAATCGATTTCCTCGTCTCTCATGTCAGGATAAAGGGGAAGACTAAGCTCGCTTCTTGAAGCCTCCTCTGTCACGGGTAGGTCGCCTTCTCTTAAACCAAGGGTCCTGCGATAGTAAGAATGGAGATGGACAGGAGGAGAATAATGAACACTAATACCCACTCCTTCCTGCTCAAGAGCGAAGGCAAACTCATCTCGAGAGCACTTTAAGGCCCTTAAGTTAAGTCTTAGAGGATATATATAATAGGAAGGAGAGGCGTAATCTTTTATAACAGGTGTTATCAAGGCCTCTTCATGTTTAAAAGCTTCATTATACCGCTCAAATATCCTTTTTCTTCTTAACAACAGCTTTTCGGATTTACGAAGCTGAGCTAAACCGATGGCAGCTTGGATATCCGTAAAGTTATACTTATAACCGAGCTCCACAGCATCGTATCTCCATAAGCGTCCACGGGAAGGGTAAACAATACCGTGATGAGACAATACTCTAATTTTATCTATTCTCTCCTTCTCTCCGCATATTAAGCCTCCCTCTCCAGTCGTTATAGGTTTGTTAGGGTAAAAGCTAAAAACGGTTATATCCCCAAAGCCGTTACTTCCCAAGGGCTTTCCCTTATAGGAAGCACCAAAGGCATGAGCAGCATCTTCAACTATGGATAACCCATACTTCTGGGCTATCTCTCGAAGAGCATCCATATCGCAGGGATGTCCCGCAAAGTGAACGGGAAGGATAGCCTTCGTTTTCGGAGTAACCTTTTTCAGCACCTCATCAGGAGAGATGTTCATCGTCTCAGGTTCTATGTCTGCAAAAACAGGTTTAGCTCCCACATAGAGTATTGACTGAACCGTGGCAACATGGGTCAGGGAAGTTGTTATAACCTCATCGCCCGGCCTTAAACCTAAGCCCAACAGGGCAAGATGAAGACCCGCGGTTCCCGAGGAAACAGCAAGGCACGCTGAAGCCGAAAGAAATTTCATACACTCTTTCTCAAATTCCTCCGTTACCTTTCCCTTCGTAAGCCATCCACTCTTTAAGACCTCGGTTACCCCTTCTATCTCCTCATCTCTTATAGAAGGTTTGAAAAAGGGAACCCCCTTTATATTAAGTCCTCCCAACGAAGGTCCTCCCCTCTCCTGATATCTCTTGCTACCTTCTTACCCAAAACATTCTGAAGGTCCTCCACTCCTATTCCCCTCTTGGGCCTAACAAGAGCTAACATCCTCCTCTCTATAGGCGTCCCTTTAGGAATATCAACGGCTGCCTTAATCCCTCTTCTTCCCTTAACTCTTACCTCAGACTCACAAGGCATCGGCTCCTTCCTCCCGCTTCCGAACATCTTCTCAATCTTTCTTATCTTTTTAACCATCTCGGAAAGCTCATCGGGGATTAAGGAATGATGGTGATCTGGCCCTGGCAAGGATTTATCTATCGTAAAATGCTTTTCTATAGCCACAGCTCCCATTGATACAGCTACCAAAGCCGCATCGATCCCTATACTATGATCAGAAAAACCAACGGGAATGCGAAAATGCTCCCATAAATCATCAATAGCTTTCAAGTTTAAGCTTTCGAGAGGGGCAGGATAGCATGAAACGCAATGTAGGAGTATGATTCTGTCGTTTTCCTCGCCGTATATACAATCCACAGCCAGCCTGATTTCCTCAAGAGTAGCCCCACCTGTAGACAAAAAAACGGGTTTCCACTTTCTCGCAACATTGCTTATAAGCTCATAATTGGTAATGTCACCAGAAGCTATCTTATAAGCAGGAGTCCCAAGTTCCTCCAGCAAACTAACGGCCTCAAGATCGAAAGGTGTGGCCATAAAAGTTATCCCCTCTCTTTCCGCAAGAAGGGCTAATTCCTTCCACGCATCCTTTGGTAACTCGCATTTCTTGAACATCTCAAACTCAGGGGTTCCTTCCTCAACAAGATTTTCCGCGTGAAATAACTGAAACTTAACAGCATCGGCCCCATTCTTAGCAGCTTGTCTTATAAGCTCTTTAGCCAGATTTACATCCCCGTTGTGATTTATTCCCGCCTCAGCAATGACGAAACAAGGAGCTCCCACTCCCACAAACTTTCTTCCAACCTTAACCATCTCTACCCCACCCTTCGTCCACCTCAAACTTGCTCTTCTGAGAAAGATGCCTATTTAAAAGCAATAGCCCAGAGTTAGATCTCAAAAACTCCAACACTTCCTTTATACCCCACCTTCCCCTTTTCTTCATCATCTCTTTAAATACGATTCTCATAAGCTCAAGGTCCTCAGGATAATCCACCGTTAATCTGAGACCATCACATCCTAATCCAAGATCTGTTTCAAGAAAAATCAGGTTAAATTTATCGGGACTTTCATTTATATAGGGGGTCACATGCTCTCTCTGATAGGGAGCCTTAGCCTCCTTGTAGGCTCTCTCAAGAGCTTTAAAAGATACTACCTCGGGATACACCCCAAGGGGTAGGTTAACAAAGCTCACATAGTCAGCTCTTTTAACCAAAGCAGTCATAACTGCCTCATCCATAAGCCCGGGATCGGTAAGAGGATTATCGGCGGTAATCCTAACAATATAGTTAGCCTCCAACAGGGAAGCAGCTTTATAAAACCTATCAAGGACATCTATTGGATGTCCTCTAAACACCTGAAATCCCTTGCCCCTTAAAACCTCAACCAAAGCGTCATCTTCAGGAAGCACTGTAGTAGCAACAACGAAAGAATCTACCCTTTTTGACCATCTCAACCTATCAAGCAGGGCAAAAATGAGAGGCCTTCCATCAAGCTCTGCAAGGACTTTGCCAGGCAATCTTTTAGACCCCATCCTAGCTTGAATTAACCCCAGTATTCTCAAAACTTTTTCCCCTCCATGGGAAGCTTAAAAAAAATCGGCTCATTATAACAGCTCATATAAAGCTCCTCAAAATCGGGCAAGGGGGTTATTTCTCTTCCATAAGCCAGGTCTATACTCCATTTAATGAAGTCCGCTCCAGCAGCCAAGGTCAAAGCTATTCCCCCTGAAAAACGAGGGTTAATCTCGGTGAAAAAAATTCCTTCCTTCCCCCAGATACACTGGATATTAACGGGCCCCAAAGGTCTAAGAAGTTCACAAATATTCCTGCCCCACATGATAAGCTCTTCCGACTTTACCGTCCTCCCTCGAACGGAAACGCCGTCACTTACCAAAATCCTTTCCCTTGGAACCACGGAAATTACATTCCCCCTTGAATCAACAAAAGAGTCTATCGTAAACTCCTTTCCCTCTATGTAACGCTGAACGATATAGTCCTCACCTATATTTTCGGAAGGAAGGTCACCCTCATTAAGGTAAAAGAGCCCTCTACTACCTCTGCCAAATCTCTTTTTAAATACCGCCTTAAAAGGAAGGGGACCCTTCCCTTTTATCTCCTCGACAGGGAAGGTCTCCGGGGTAGGAATACCATTCTTCTTAAAGAAGCCATAGGTTTTAATCTTGTCATTACAGATCGAAACTACTTCCAAAGAAGAGACTAAAGGGAAAACTCCCCTTTCGATAAGCTGTTCCCTTAAGGAAGCAACCACTGTAAGGTCATCGTCAGTTGTCGGAACAACCATATTAATTTCCTCTCTATCTACGAGATCGAGTATAAAATCAGAAAATTCAGGAGATAGAGTAAAAGGGGCTTTATAAAAAAAATCGGCCATGTAAATGGCCGGAGAGAGAGGGTCTATATCGGTAACATAAACGGTTGCGTACCGTTTAAAGCTCCTTACCAACACCACCTTTCTTGAGGCCGAGGTAATAAGAACCTTCACCGTTCACCACCCATTCAGCAACCTCTAACAGGTCCTCTCCTATAAATATGGGGGATAACTCTTCCACTTTGTCACGCATGTATTCGTAAAAGCCCAAACCAAAGCCCGTTAAAACAAGTATAGATGGGCATCCTGCTCGCCTCGCAAGCTCCAAGTCTATAAGCTGATCTCCAACCACAAAGGAAGACCTCAAATCTATGCCGAGCTCTCTCACCGCTCTCTCTATCATCCCAGTGTTAGGCTTTTTACAGGGAGACTCACTCACAAAAGGGGAATAATACAAGGCATCTATAAGAGCACCCTCCGCCCATAGAAGCTCAAGCATCCGTAAGTTTATAATGTGCAAAACATCATGGGTATAATATCCTCTTTCTATGCCACCCTGGTTTGTGATAACTACAATCTTCCAGCCTGCTTCCCTAAGAAGCCTTATACCACAAGCTACGCCCGGAAGGAGCCTCACTCGTGCAGGATGGTTAAGGTATCCCATGTTATCAAGAACAGTTCCATCCCTGTCTATAAAGGCCGCTTTAACCATACCCACTAATGACGCACTTGCTGAGCTAAAGATAAAAGGTAATTAGCTATCTTCTCCCAACCCTCAATTACAGGAGCTACCTCGTAAGCTAAAAGGTCTGAGAGTCTTATAAAATCCCTATCTTCAAGCGCCTTGGAAACCTCCCCAAGTTTAGAAACGACAGCATCTCTTTCCCTTTCAAAATCCACATCCTTTAACGTTTTCCATTCGACCCCTAAAAGCAAGGCCGTGTACTCGAAAACCTTTATGAGCCAGCCAACCCCCTCCACTGCCTTAGGAAGAAGTCCCAAAGCCTTCTTAAACTCGCCAAGCCTAAATAAAGAGGCGATATCTTTTAAGCCACCCGAAAGTCGGGGAAGATAAACTTGAAGGTCCGCCAACGATTCTTTCACAAGCTCGCTCACGCTCTTACTAAAAAAAGCTATCTCCCTAACCCCCCTTAAATCGATCTCTTCGAGCTTCCTTTCCCCTAAAGGCTGTCCATCAAGCTCAACTCGCATGATCACCTTGCCGTCCCTTTTTAATTCTTCTTCTACCCTGGACACAACCTCGCTCACTTCCATGTCCTCAAGGTCAACCCGCTCTTCCTCATCAACAAAAACCTTTACCATATAACTTCCTCCTTTTAATCTATTATGAACCAGCCAGATTTGCCAAATAAGCCGTAAGCCAATTGCTTTGGCTCTGCAAATTGCTTAAAGCCTCCTCAAGGGCCACGAACTTATTCCACAAAAAGCTTTCCTTCTCAGCTAATCTCGCCTCAAGGTCCGCTTTCTCTTTTTCAAGCCGATTAAGCTGCTGATCTATGGTTCCGCCGGTTCCTGCTGTAGAGAGGATTATTCCTCCCCATCTTGTATAATCATAAAGAATCTCCTTTAATCTCCGAGCTATTCCCCAGTAATCCTCGTTTTCCGCGTCTCCCACGTAACTCGCGCTCACACTTGCCCCCAAAGCAGGCGCATTTCCCAGCAAAATCTTACCCGTCGTGTAGTCCAAACTGAACTCTCCGCTCTCAGGAATACCAGCCACAAGGGTATAGCTTGTACCGTTAACCTTCAAAACCGGTGGCTGTTCCATAGAAACTGGCGTCGAGCTAAGATAGTAAACCGTTCTCCTTGAAGCGGAATATCTTTCCGCGATCTGAGAGGAGTTTAAAGCAGAGCCATAAATTGCCACCTCATCTATTATACCATTAAAGGGATTCTTATCTGAATAGTTATTGGCCAAGCCAATGGTTAAGCTAGAAGAATTAACTTGAGCCAGACCACTTCCATCACCTACCACCCAGCTACCTGAAACAGAACTGTTGTTCACAACTATATTTATAGAATCGCCCTCTCCAAAGGAAAAAGTTACACCAACGTGATACCAATTTCCGCTTGCTATACTTGCAAGAGAAGTCCTATAGATATGTTCCGCTCCCCCAGAGTCGGTATAGAAAAATTCGATCTCACTCCCGTTGAGACGCAAACCATAGTTGGTTCCCGTATCATCCCCTTTGGCAAGAATGGTCTGAAGACCACCTATACTTGCAGGCTTAATCCATGCCTCAAGAGTAACGGAATCGGTCATATCGAGGAGCGAGTTCGAAGCTATGCTGACGTAGTCCGAAACGCCATTGAAGGATAAGGCATAATTTCCGCCATCCAAGACCCTGGTAGCTCCTACAACCTGAGCATCAAGTCCATTACCGGAGTAATCGTAAGAAGCGTTACCAAGCCTTTCATCGAAATGCCATAAGCCTATGGGGCTTCCCACCTTATACTCTGTCAGGCTCTCAGATTCTATATACTGTCCCTCAGCAGCAAAAAGCCTATAAACCTTCAACGGATCGCTTTCCATAGCTTCTCTAAAGACTTCTTCATCAAACTCAAGATGCCCTGTCTTAGCCTGCTCTATTGCCTCTT
>LGFB01000026.1 GCA_001508835.1 bacterium 42_11 | reverse complement strand
CTGACCATATAAAGAACAAGGGAGCATCTATATGTATCGTTACCGCTTACTTCTTTGAGAAGCTTGAAGAGCGGGGTATAAGGAGCCATTACCTGGGGGTGGTTGAGGATAACCAAGTTAAGAGGTTGAGAGATCTCAAGTATCCTCAGAATGTGCTTGAGTTTAAACTGCTTCGAGTTATAAGGCCTAAGGAAGTTTCGGGAAGATACGATTATTCGGTGTATAGAGGCGAGAAGGGAAACTTTTTAATCCCCTTGGAGATTATTTACAGAAACTCTTTACCCGAGGGCTCATCCATATTTAAAAGGTTAAAGGATGGAAGCCTAAAGCTTGAGGATATCGGGATGAGGGAAATGCCAAAGCCGGGGACGTTACTTGAAAAGCCTCTTCTCGATGTTTCAACGAAGCTCGAGCCCACGGACAGGTATCTATCCTGGGAAGAGGCGAAGAAACTATGCGCCTTGAGCGATAAGGAAGTGGAGGAGATAAAGGAAAAGACCCTTTTGATAAATAGCCTTATAACCGAGGAAGCCAAGAGGTTAGACCTTTTGAACGAGGATGGTAAGGTGGAATATGGCTTCGATGAGGAAAGAAATCTAATCTTGGTCGATGCTGTAGGTAGCCTCGATGAGTGCAGGTTTAGCTATCAGGGCTTTCCGGTCAGCAAGGAGATAGCGAGGATATATTATCGTAAAACCGATTGGTATAAGGACCTTGAGGAGGCGAAGAGAAGGGATCGCCTTAACTGGAAGAGTTTGGTGTCTTCAAGTCCTCCCAAGCTTCCCTCCCAGCTCTCCTTTCTGATTTCCCAGATGTACATGGCCTATGCCAATGAGATAACGGGAAGGGAATGGTTTAAAGTTCCCTCGTTGAGGGAGGTTTTATCTCAGATTAAGGAGCTTTTAGGGTGATGACGAGGATAGTTGAGGCAACCGAAGAGGGACTAAAAATTGCGGCTTTGATAATAAAGAGGGGAGGGCTTGTAGCCTTCCCCACGGAGACGGTTTACGGACTTGGGGCCGATGCTTTAAACCCAGAGGCGGTGGCTAAAATTTTTGAGGCGAAGGAAAGGCCCTTTTTCGACCCTTTAATAGTTCATATAGCGGACGTCAAGGAGCTTGATCTGCTTTGGCTTTACATAGATGATAGGGCAAAAGCTCTCATAGAAAGATTTTGGCCGGGGCCTTTAACCATAGTGCTTCCTAAGAAGGACATCGTTCCAGACATAGTTACCGCGGGGTTAAACACCGTCGCCGTAAGGATGCCCTCCCATCCTGTGGCTCTAAGGCTAATAAGGGAGTCGGAAACTCCTATAGCTGCCCCAAGCGCAAATCGTTTCGGGTATCTGAGTCCAACGATGCCGGAGCATGTCTTAAAACAGCTTGGGGGAAGGATAGACCTGATAATAGATGGAGGGAGAACTCCCGTTGGGGTCGAATCAACCATAATAGATTTAAGTGAGGAAACGCCCCTATTGTTGAGGCCGGGTGGATTGCCCGTGGAGGAGATAGAAAGGGTGATAGGGAAGGTGAAGATGTTGACGGAGAGCGAAAAGCCCCGCTCACCGGGTCAGCTTCCAAGGCATTACTCTCCGAGAACGCCCTTGAGGATAATAGAAGACGAGAACTTCGAGGTTCCCTTTGGGATTAAGGCGGGACTTCTTGCCTTTAAGGAGGCCAAGTATAGGGAGAAGTTTTTTGCGGTTGAGGTGTTATCTCCCTCTGGAGACCTTAAGGAGGCGGCATGTAATCTGTTCCCCTGTTTGCATAGGCTTGACGATGCGGGCCTCGATATCATCTACGCTGAGGCGATTCCCGAGGAAGGGCTTGGAAGAGCGATAATGGACAGGCTGAGAAAGGCTCAAGCTAAAAGGTAAGAGGGGGGAAAGCTCCCCCCTTTTTACCTTTCTTCCTTAGGCGGGGGCTATTGCGGTAACCTCTCTGGATAGCTTGAAGGTGGAGATGCTTTCCGGCAATCTATTCGCTATATGAGCGAGCTCCTCTGTGCTTCTTGCGATTTCCTCCATCGCCTTTGCCTGCTCCTTAAAGCCTTCATCGATTTCCCTCACGTTTTCGCTTACCTTCGTTATAGCCTTTGCGAGGTTATCTATGCCTGCTGCCATCTGTTCCGTTGAAGCGGACTGATTCTCCACCGCCGCTGATATATCCTTGATTCTGTTGGCCATGGTTTCTATGGCTTCAACGATGGTTTCTATTTGGGAGTCTACCTCCCTGGCCACATTTACGCTTTCACTGACAGAGCTTTGAGCCTCCTTGACCGTATCTGCGGCGAGCTTCGTCATCTCCTGGATCTTTCCGACTATGGAGGCTATTCTTTTAGCGGCGTTTGCGGTCTCTTCAGCGAGCTTTCTTACTTCATCGGCTACAACGGCAAACCCTCTGCCCGCTTCCCCTGCTCTCGCTGCCTCCATGGCTGCGTTTAAGGCCAGAAGGTTGGTTTGTTCGGCGATGCTTGTTATGGCGTTGGTTATTTCTCCTATTTCGCTCGATGCTCCTTCAAGGTCTTTCATAACTTTAACGGTCCTCTCTGCCACGCTTGCTACGGAGCCAATGGCCTGAACCACGGTCTGCATTCCCTTCCTTCCCTGAAGGGCAGCCGATCTCACCTCTTCCGCTTCCTCGGCTACGCTCGTTGCCTGGTCCGCCACCGTTTGGGCACCGCTCGCAACTTCTTCAATACCTGCGTTCATCTCTTCTACGCCTGCAGCGACGCTTTCTATTTCCTCCCTTATGTTGGATACCGCGCTTACTATCTGGGTTGAGGAGGCGCTCGTTTGCTGAACCGATGCGGCTACCCCTTGGGCTACGGCGCTGGTCTTGTCTCCCTGAGATTGAGTCTCCCTTACCACCTTTTCAAAGGCATCTATCATGGCGTTAAATTCTTTCGCTAACTTTTCGAACTCCTCTCCACCCTTTGCCAGAACCCGCGTTGTTAAATCTTTCGTTTGTGAAAGCTTCTCCACGGTTTGTACCAAAACGGTGAGCGGTTTTCCAAAGAAGCTCTTCAGGAAAAGATAAAGCACGGTAGCCAATGCGCCTATCGCTATTATGAAGGTGGTTAAAGCTCTCTTTCTCTGGACTGCAAGGGCTGCCTCTACATCATCGATGTAAAAGCCCGTTCCGACTATCCAGCCCCACGGCTGGAAGAGCTTTACAAAGGAGAGCTTGGGCTGAGGGTCTTTAAAGCCGGGCTTGGGCCACATGTAGTCAACGAACCCCTCTCCGTTTTTCCTACAAACCTCAACCATCTCTCTGAAAAGGAACTTGCCATTTGGGTCTTTGTAGTTGCTTAAATCCGTTCCATTAAGCTCCTTCTTTATAGGATGCATAACCATCTTTAGATTCATATCGTTAATCCAGAAATAGCCGTCTTTTCCATACCTTAATCCTTCCACAAGCTTTTTGGCCAGCTCTTTTGCCTCATCTTCGCTTATCTTCCCTGCTTTAAAATCCTCGTAGGCCGAGTTTATAAGAGAGTAGGCGGTTTCTGTAAGCTCACGTGCCTTAAGCTCTCTGTCTTCCATGAGACTCCTCTTAAGCAAGGAGTTCGCTTGGTAGATGAAAAGCGCCCCGGAAAGGACAAGCAGGGCGATCCCGATTAATATTACCCTTCCCTTAACACTTCTTAACATCAACTTGACACCCCCGGTCAAACAAAAGTTATAAAAGGTAAACGGCATTTAAGAGTATAATTGGTGGATTTTTGTCTGTCAATAGTTTTAAAGAGGGCAATTTTTATACATTGTAGCAAGTTTATTTTTGCTGTCGCTACCTAAATTTTTCGTTTTCGGTTCTTATGTGTTACAAATATGTAAAAAGGTGAGACCGGAAATTTCAAGGATTCGGAAGTAAAGTTGTATACAATGGGGGCGCCTTTTTTGCTGTGGCAAGCCGAGCCTAAAAGGTTAAAGGGGTTTTACTTTCTTGCTGAGGAGTATGAGTAGAAAGGCCGCAAGCAATCCAACCAAGGATGCGAGGAAGGCGGGATAGAGGGCCAAAAGACCGCAGATAAATAAAGCGGTTCTTAAGGGGACGCTTAAACCGCTTCTAAAATCCCAGAAAATGCTGAAGGAAAGGAGTAAAACGCCTAAGAAGCCGGTAGTGGCTGAGAATATGACCTCTCCCCAGCTTGATAATCCTATTAGCGATGGATTGATAGCGAAGAAGAAGGGGATTATAAAAGCTACGATTCCAAGCTTAACCGATAAAAATCCGGTTTTAACCCAGTTTCCTCCCGATATTCCTGCAGCTACCATGGCTTGTGTGCATGTGGGAGGGGTTACTCCTCCTAGCATTGACCAGTAAATGAAGAAGAGATGAACGGCTTCAGCTTTTATGCCAAGATTAAGCAGAGGTGCTGATAGTATGGATAAACAGAGTATGTAGGTTGGAGCTACAGGTAGAGAGGTGCCTAAGATGAAAGGTATGATCGTTGCTATTATAAGTGAGAGAATAAGGTTTTGTCCTCCCAACTCCATGATAAGACCGCTTAGTTTGGGTGCTAATCCCGTCATCCCTATCATGTTAACCAGAATGTTAACGGAGACAAGGACCGGAACTAATCTTGACAGACTTGTTCCTCCATCCTCAAAGGCTTTTAAGATAACCGAGAAGGAATTTTTAAAGCTTGCATTCTTCAGATTTAATGCAGAAAAATTAGAATGCAGGCAATGCTACCCTAGAAACCCGCATACATTAAGGGTCTCCCTATGGCTATAAGGTAAAGCAGTACTGAGGTAGGCATAAGTAGGGGAAAAATCTTTTTAGGTTTCAAAACGTCTATTAATTTTGGTATTTCATTTTCGGGAACGGCGGAGAGGTTGTTTTTCAATGTATAGAAGTGGACGCCAGCGTAAATGCCTGTGTAGAAAAGTAGGCAGGGTATAAGCGCGTAACCCATTACCTTAAGGTATGGTATCCCTAAAAATTCAGACATCATGAAGGCGGCCATCCCCATCAGAGGGGGGGGTATTATTCCACCTGTTGAGGCGATAGCCTCAACGGCAGCGGCAAAATCTTTATCGTATCCTAACCGTTTCATTAATAGAAAGGCTTAAAAGCAGAAAGAGCCCCGCTTTTACTATTTTTTTCATTGTTTTCACCCCCCCTTGTTTTTTTATCCCTTACAGGAAGAAATCCCCATACCTTTTAAGGTATGGGATCAGTCCCCCCTCCTTTAAGATATCTCTCATGACCTTGTTTAACGGCGTTGCTGGGATGATAAGGGATTTAGTCAAATTTCTAATCTCGAAATTGTCAATGTCTATTAGAAGCTCATCTCCCTCATCTATTTTGTCTGTGTCGCAAGTAATGGCGGGTAGGCCCAAATTTATAGCGTTTCTGAAGAAGATTCTGGCAAAAGATTTGGCGAGCACAGCTCCGATACCGGCATATTTTATTGCTATCGCTGCTTGTTCCCTTGAGGACCCACACCCAAAGTTTCTTCCTGCTACTAAAAAGTCTCCCCTGTTTATCCTCTTGACCAGAGTGGGATCTAAATCCTCAAGCAGATGTTCGGCTAAAGAGTTGTAATCCAAGGTTTTCGTGTATTTCCCTGCTATTATGTAATCGGTGTTTATGTTATTTCCTAACTTGAAGGCTCTTCCTTTAAGAGGCGAACTCATTTTTTTACCCTCCTCATAGGAATCTTCTTGGGTCAGTGATCTTGCCAGTTAAGGCGGAGGCGGCGCATGTGGCAGGGGAGGCTAAAAATATGAAGGCTTTGTTGTTTCCCATCCTTCCTTTAAAGTTTCTATTAGCTGTTGATAGCACCTTTTCTCCATCAGCGGGAATGCCCAAATGAGTTCCCGGACATGGGCCGCAACCGGGTGGTATTAATATGCCGCCAGCTTCAAGCAAGGCCTTGAGTGCTCCGGTTTGAAGGGATTTAAATAGCTCTTCTTGGGATGCAGGGCATATTAATAAACGCACCTTTGGAGATACCTTTTTACCAGCGAGGATAGCGGCAGCTACCTCTAAATCCTCAGCTCTCCCATTTGTGCAGGTTCCTATGAAGATTTGATCTATTTCGGTTCCTTCCACTTCTTTTACGGGGTGAACATTGTCTACGGAGTGTGGAATGGCAACAAGAGGCTCGAGGGTAGAGCAGTTTATATGTATTTCATCTATGAAGTTTGCATCCCCATCGCTCCTTATAGGTGAAAATCTTCTTCTGGCTTTTCCTTTAAGCCAGTTTAGTGTTTTTAAGTCCGCTTCCATTATTCCTGCCTTGGCTCCACATTCTATTGACATATTCGATAGAACGAATCTTTCTGACATGGGAAGTTCACTTAAAACGTCTCCCGAAAACTCAAGAGCTAAGTAGTCAGCTCCTTCGACTCCTATGGTTCTTATAAGCTTTAAGGCTATATCTTTAGCGTATACTCCCTTCGGAAGACCGCCGTTTAGAGAAACCTTTAGAGTTTGAGGAACCTTTAGCCATATCTTTCCTGTTAGGAATACCCCGCTCATGTCCGTTGAGCCTATCCCGAAGGCAAAAGCGTTCAACGCCCCATAGGTGCAGGTATGAGAGTCCGTTCCAACAGCTATTTCTCCTGGCAAGATCAATCCCTTTTCCATGATGACTTGGTGACACACTCCGGTACCAACATCGAAAAGCTTAATTCCCTGCCTTTCGGCGAAATCTCTCATCATTAAGTGGAGATTGCTTGCCCTTTCGTTGGGAGGAGGCGCTGCATGGTCGAGCACGAACACAATCTTTTCGTTATCCCAGACTTTTTTTCTTCCGAACTCTTCGAAGGCTTTGATTACAGCTGGACCTGTAGCATCATGACACATGGCGATATCTACAGATACTACCGTGAAGTCTCCAGCCCTTACTTCTTCTTTTGAGTGAGAGGAGATTATCTTTTCAACGATGGTTTTTCCCTTCATGATTCTTTCCTTAGGAGCATGGTAAGCTCCTTTATATTTGAAATTTCCTCTAAGTTCATCACTGTTTCTATAATCTTGTCCAGGTGCTTTTCGTCATCGAATACTTTTCCTGCCAATATCTTGAATTTCCTTTCAAGCTCCTCCTGAGTATAGGGGTTCTGAGGATGCCCCTTAGGAAACTGCTGAGTTACTCTATAGGTTTTTCCATTCTTAAGGTGGATATCCACGTGGACGGTGTACCTCAACGAATCGGGAAGTTTGTCTATCTCTGGGTCAACGACAACCTCTACCTTTTTCGCGAGCTCTAATATTTTAGGGTTTCTTATCTTTTCCTCAGTGAACTTGTCTATAAAGGCATCTCCTTCGAGTAATACTACAGCACAGACATAGGGGTGGCTTAACTGTGCTGATACCACGCTTGTTATTCTATCCACGTCAACAGAATATTTTTTGGTGATGGTGGTAGTGTGAACGATGACCCTTTCTATATCATCGGGGTTTACCTCTGGATGTTCGATTTTAAATCTCTTTAAAGCATCTATGGTGGAATGCTTGCTTCTGCATGTGGAGTAAAATTTCAACCCTATACCCATCAATTCGTATCTTGTTCCAAGCTCGCCGATAATTCTATCTCTGTTGTATATATCGTTGGTAAAGCAGTTATAAAACCCACCAAACTTGTTTTCGAAAAGATCCTTTATTCCAGTGAAACCTTCTTTGGCTAAGAGAGTCCCTATTATTGCCCCTTCCGAGGATTTTGAGGGGACTATTCTTTTGGCCATGGATTCGAATTGAACGGCTTGGAGTCCCGAGGACCAGTTTCCTGCGATGCCGAAGGCATCTATCATCTGGTCTACATTAAGGCCGAGAAGCTTCCCACAGCCTGCCGTTGACCCTATGGGACAGCAAACTCCGGTGTTGTTAAACCCTTCATTGGCCAATATTCTTCCAACGGGCGCTGCTATCCTGCAAGATAGCTCATATGCTAATGTGGCTGCTACAAGGAAGTCCTTTCCTGAAACGTTTCCCAGCATTTCGGCAAAGGAGGTTATACAGCCTAAGACTCCAGTTGAAACATGAATTATTCCCTCCGTGTGAGTATCATCGAGCTCGAAGGAGTTTATTGCTGCACCGTTTAACATGGTTGCAGCTATCACGGAGGTTTTTTCGTTTGTTCCCCAGATAGAGGAATCTTTTTCTTTAAACAACGATGTTAATACCCTTTTGTATATAGACCACCAGGGAGTTGTGGTTCCAAACAGGCCACATCCATAGCCGTCAAGCATTACATCCTTAAGATGCTTGAGTACTTCTTTGGGAATGTCTTCATATCTGAGTTCCACGGCAAACCTGGCTAAAGCTTCTCCTATTGTTCCCTTTGCGGGATTTATAACTTCGGTCATTCCTTAACAACCTCCCTTTAAAACATTAATAGTTTGCTTAATTCTTCTACATCCTTAACTTTATCTATGTTCCAGAGCTTCTCTAATAGGAGCAAAGCCTTCTTCTTCCCCAAGGGTTCTTCTGTTATATCTAAAAATTTTTCTTCAAGCTCTTCATCGCTCATCGGGTTTTCTGGATCTCCCTTGGGATAATCAACCCTGTAGGAGAAAGTTTCTCCGCTTCTCGTTTTTACTTCGAGGACCAATGACCTGGGATTTGGGTATAACTTCTGTATTTCCGGGTCTACTTCTATCGTTATTCTTCGAGCTAACTCCCGAACCCTTTCATCTTTGATGCTTTCTTCCGTATACTCCCTTAGGCCGGCTTTGCCTCTTATTAGCATTGAGGCTACGCCATATTGTATGCTTAAGCGAGCATGAAGAGGGGTTCTGTAATCTGGGATATCTGAACCCTGTTTTGCGTTAAGGTGGGTTTTTATGTTTATCTTTTCTACGTCTTCTGTTCTTACGCCGTGATTTTTCTTTATTTCCTGAATGGCCTCGACTGCGTAATGGACATATCTGCATGATGGATAAGGCTTAAAGTAAACCTTTAGAATTTGGAAATCGTTTCCTAAGTTGCGTGATAGCTCTTCCTTCTTGAACTCTTGAGCATAACAGTTAAAGAAGCCGAGCTTTCCTTCAAGTATGAACCTCGGGCCTTGCATGCCTTTTAAAGCGAGTAATGCTGCTAATATTCCATTTCTTGCGGCATTTGCTGGATGAAGGTGTTTTACATTGGACCCGTCTATTTCGTATTGATTTATTCCGCAGGCCATGCTTCCTGCGATTCCAAGGGCATTTACAGTTTGCTCTTCGTTTAAATTCAGTAGCTTGGCAGATGAAACTGTTGTTCCAAAAACCGCTATCGTTCCGGTTGGGTGAAACCCTTTAAGGTAATGATGGGGGTTTATGGCACTTCCTATCCTTATGGATACTTCGTAGCCACATATTATGGCCTCGAGAAGATCCTTTCCTCCTTTGGATAGCTTTTCCGCCAAGGCAAAGGATGCGGGTATAATAGAGGAGGCGGGATGATAGGTTGCTTCTCTTGAACCGTCGTCAAGCTCAAGGGCGTGAGCCATTGCTCCGTTGGCAAAAGCTGCAGTCATCGTGGATCTTTTAAAATTGGTTCCTATAATGGTAGACTCTTCCCTTTCTTGAAACTCTAAAGTTAAGGATTTTACCACTTTGGCGGTGTCAGAATAAAAGCTTCCCGCTATCGTGACACCTATAGCATCTAAGAAGCACCTTTTAGCCTGATGTTTAACCTTCTCCGGGAGATCGCTCCATTTCAGAGAAGTCACGAAACTCGAAAATAGCTCGGTATAGGATCGCAAAACTTAACCCTCCCTTAAGTGAATTACTCATCCCACGGTATATTTATGTTGAGTAAAGGGGCATATTGTTGGCAACCATATACATCCGTTTCGCCAGGACCACCGCTTGGGGAAGATCTCCGAATGTTGGCCTTTATTCCCATGCCCGGGTCAAAAAACATGAAGTCTATTATTTTCTCTTCTTCTACTCCGTAAAGCTCCGCTAACTTTTTTCTTGTTATAACACCGCTTTTTTTCACCCTTTCGTAAATCTCCCTATTGTCGAATATTATTTCAAGGGTGATCATGAAGGCACCCGCATTTTTGCTCCTTACCGTTCTTGCGAGGTCACAGATGTTCTTATACTTAGCCATTTTTTACATACCTCCTGAAAATCTCTATGATATCTTCATAGGAGGCATCCCTAAGCCCCCTATCTATTACTATTTCCCAAAGTTCCTTTAGGAAATCTTCGGGATAGTGTGGCTTAAGCATTAGATGTAGCTTTCTGTAAAGCATCTCATCGTTGATCGGCCTTTCAGGTTCTCCCAAGGCAACGGGAACTTTATTTTCATAGATTCTGCCATCACCGGTTACGAGTCTTAAGTAAGCTCCTCTCTCATGAGGGTAAAGTCTATCCATCTCTGGATCGGCATATATTTTTACTCGTTCCTTTGCGAATTTCCTTAGAGTTTCGTTTTTCAGCGTCCTTTCGTCATAGTCTTCAAGGGTTACTCTTCCCCTTTCGATGGCTATGGCAATAGCGAAGGGCAAGCTAAACATGGCTTCTTCGAAGGAGGAGGGGAGAGAAATCTGCCCCACTTCTAATATTCCCAAGGTATAGCTCTTTATTAAAACCTCTTTAACGTCGTTTACGCTTTTGATGTTAAGCTTTTCCCTGGCTTCTATAGCTAAATCTATGGGGGCGTGGCAGTGTCTACAGGTGGGGTAAAGTTTTGTGTAAGTGAAACTAATCTCCCATCGTTCTCCTAAATTCCCTATAATGGCATTTTCATCGTATTCTCCATTACACATTGCTTTAAGCCATCCATGTTTTCCTTCAAACAGGGTTCTT
>LGFB01000025.1 GCA_001508835.1 bacterium 42_11 | reverse complement strand
CTCCTAAGGCCTTAGGAGGTCCCTCTCTTTCAGGCCCTATTTTAATTTTCCCGTTAATAATTTGTACTTTACTATCTCCACCAAGACCTATTGAGAAGCTGTATAGTGATCTGACCAAGGACTTATATCTCTCTATCTCTATGCCAAAGGGTTCAAGTAGAGGTGTCCCATCTGCTACAAAGGAGATATCTGTGGTTGTTCCTCCTATATCCATTAGTATGCCGTCTTCATTAGGCCTTACTAAAGCTAAAGCCCCTAAGATGCTTGCTGCTGGGCCAGACAAGATCGTATAAACCGGAAATTCTAATACCTTCTCAAGCTTCATTGTTCCCCCATCAGCTTTAAGGATATTTACTTCAGCGTAAATTCTTTCCCTTTCGAGAGCTTTCTTAATACCTTCATAAAAACGCTTGAAAGGGGGATAGATTGCGGAGTTAAGATATGTGGTGTGGACTCTTCGAGGAAAGTTTAACTTTCCGGAGAGTTTGTGTCCCAAACTTATGAATTGGAATTCATTATTAAGTAGTTTTTCTACCTTCACTTCATGAACGGGATTCCTCACGGAGAATTTAGTCACAACTCCGCACAGCTTTATTTCTTTCCTCAGGAAGGCCTCCTTCGCCTTATATACTTCATTTTCGTCGAAGGCCTTTACCTCAATACCTCTGTGGTCAATATATCCTGAAAGGAAAAAATTTTCTTCGCCACAAGCAAAGTAAGATGGATCTATACCTGGTCCGCTTTCGATGATCATCCCGACTGGTTCAAGTTTATTCTCAACAATAGCATTTGTGGCTATAGTGGTGCTCAGGTTAATGTGAGTTAACCTGTCTTTGCTTATCTTCTTTATAAGCTTTGACAGAGCAGTCCAGACGGGTCCAGATAGATCTTTGTCTTCTATGGGAATCTTTACCTTCTCTATTATTTCTCCTTCATTTACTATAACAGCGTCTACATTTGTTCCACCTACGTCTAAACCTATCCTCAATCCCATTCGAGCTTTCTACCAGAGTTTCATAGTTTTTCTTATAATTTGTTCTACCACTTCGGGGAGTATGGCAACTGGAGAGTTTACTCGCGGTCTTCTTATAGATTCTTCGACAAATTTGGGGATCTCTTCTTCTTTAACATCAAATTCAGAAAGTCCATTCGGAAATCCTATATCTTTTAGAAGTTCTCTCACTGCCTCGGAAGCAAGGAACGCAGCCTCTCTTTTATCTAATCCTTTTATATCTTTACCTAAGAGTTTTGCTACCCTTGCTGTTTTCTCAGGGCATATGGGAGCTACTACTTCCAAAAATGCGGGGACGAAAAGTCCCACAGATATACCATGGGATATTCCTTTTATAGCTCCCACCGCCTGTCCCACAGAGTGAACCACATGAAGGCCTGCGCTATCAAAGGCAATACCGGCCAAATAAGCAGCTAATGCCATGTCACTCCTTGCATCCAAGTTTTTGCCATCCCATGTTGCGACTCTTAAGCTCTTACCTACAAGTTCTATAGCCTTTTCCGATATTAAGTCTATTAAGCTGTTTGAACCGGTTACGATAGACCCAGGAGGTATCAAATGCGTTGGTTTAGCCAGGTACGCTTCCAAGGCGTGTGTAAAAGCATCTATTCCTGTTCCCGCTGTAACCTTAGGCGGCATTGTTATGGTGTTAAGGGGGTCTATTATTGCTAAACGCGGCATAATAAAATCGTCATAAGCTGTAGCCTTGGCATTCTCGGTTATTATCACAGCAGCCCTTGTGGTTTCACTTCCTGTTCCTGAGGTTGTTGGAATAGCTATAAGTGGTTTAATTGGTCCTGGGATGGCTTCCCCTTTACCATATGGCTTGGCAAGATAATCTTTAAAGCTTGATGGTTTATAAGTGTAGCATGCATCTACAATTTTTGTTAGGTCTATGCTACTTCCTCCACCCACGCCTATAAATCCATCGAAATCCTTTTTCATAGCATAGTCCAATGCATTAATAACGTCTTCCTCGGTTGGCTCTCCTTTAAGTTCTTTCCAAATATCGTATTTTATACCTTCTTTTTCGAGAGATTCTGTGACTCTCTTAATAACGTCGGTCGTTTCGTATATTGTACTATCCGTTATTATAAGTGTGCTGTTAATACCTAACTTTTTAGCTTCCTTACCCAAAAGTTCCGTAGCTCCCACCCCAAACTTCAATGGCGTAGCCCTGAAACCAAAAACATAGTTGAAAACGTTAGGCATTTAAAATCGCCTCCCGAAGATAAGACTTTTCTTTCAATGAAAATATTATAGCATAACTACTTCCTAGTTTTGGTTAAACCCTTTTTCTGTATTAAGCGGGACTTTGCATTGGTTTTCTTGTGCTAGAGTGATTATTCAGCTTGACATATTAAGACAGAAGTGGTATATTCTTTTAGGGGGGGTAAAAATTGGGGGAGCGGGAAGAGATTCCACGCGGTGGGAAGCAGCGTATCATTCAGGAGTATGTCCCGGGTAAGCAGATTACGCTTGCCCATGTTATAAGGAATCCTCGTCGTGACCTCTGTGAGAGGATAGGTATTGATCAAAAAGGAGCAGTAGGGATACTAACTATAACCCCGGGTGAAGGAGCAATTATAGCTGCTGATGTAGCCTCAAAGTCAGCCCGTGTGAGCGTTGAGTTTGTTGATCGATTTACAGGATGTGTGATAATAAGTGGTGATGTTTCCTCGGTGGAGACGGCGCTGAAACAAGTTGTAATTTTCTTTCAATCCGTCCTCGGTTTTTTCCCCGCAGAGGTGACCTTTTCATGAAAAGGGTAATGGTTGTTGGAAGCACGGGAGCTGGCAAGACCACACTCCTTAAAGCTTTAGAACTTTCTCCCGGTGCAGTGAAGAAAACGGCAAGTATTAGCTATAATTCCTTCTCTATCGATGTCCCTGGTGAGTTCTTAGATATTCCTCGCTTTTACCACACTTTAATTTCATCATCTGTAAAGGCTGCTCTTGTGTTGATTGTTATAGATGCTTCAAACCCGAAACCTTTTCCTTCAAAAATATCCAAGGCTTTTCGAGCTCCGTGCATAGGCGTAATAAACAAGATTGATCTTCTTGGAAATAATGGAGCGAAGAAAATAAGGGTTGCGAAATCTTTTTTGGAAGAAGCAGGTGTAAAGGAATTTTATGAAGTCTCTGCCTTAAGCGGAAAAGGTATAGATGAGCTTAAAAGAGCAATAGAGAACTTTTTATAGGAGGTGAATGAGATAGAAGTAAGGGGATGGTGAGTGTAAAAAGGGTCAAGAGTAACTGGTTAAAATTTTAAACTTTTAGAGGAGGTGTGTTATCAATCATGACAGGAGAAGCTTTAGGGATGATTGAAACAAGGGGTTTAGTGGCGGCTATTGAAGCGGCTGATGCCATGGTTAAAGCTGCAAATGTTCGTTTGATCGGTTATGAAAAAATCGGTTCCGCTTATGTTACTGTGATGGTGAGAGGGGACGTTGGTGCTGTTAAAGCGGCAGTAGATGCAGGACTTGCTGCTGCAAAAAGAGTTGGAGAGGTTGTATCTGTTCATGTAATTCCCAGGCCTCACTCTGATGTTGAGAAGATACTACCCAAATTAGAATAGCTTGTTTAAATAGAAAGGGGGGAGTATGAGATGGATCAGCAATTAGTGGATAGGATAATGGAAGAGGTTATGAAAAGACTTTCTCAGGCAGGAGCTGGCGAACAAGGTGCTTCTGTAGAAGAGAAGGTTAACAATCCGACTTTTCCCATTGTTGGTATCCCTGAGTTTGTTGGAACCGCTATAGGAGATACGATTGGTCTTGTGATTGCCAATTTAGAAAGTCGCATTATTGAGAAACTGGGATGGGATCCAAAATACAAAGCAATAGGAATAATTTCTGATCGTGTCGGAGCTGGCCCTCAAATAATGGCGGCGGATGAAGGAGTGAAAGCAACCAACACGGAAATAGTTTGGTTGGATCTTCCAAGAGATACTAAGGGAGGAGCTGGGCATGGTTGTTTGATCATCTTTGGGGCTGAAGATGTTTCTGATGCACGTCGGGCTGTAGAGGTAACCCTGAAGGAGCTTGAGAGAACTTTCGGTGATGTTTATGTAAACGAAGCAGGGCACTTGGAATTTCAGTATACTGCGAGAGCAAGCTATGCATGTAATAAAGCTTTCAATGCTCCTATAGGGAAGGCTTTTGGTCTTATAGTTGGAGCTCCTGCAGGTATAGGGGTTGTCATGACTGATGTTGCTTTAAAGGCGGCAGAGGTAGAAATGCTTTTCTATAGCACGCCTACAAAGGGATTAAGTTATACAAACGAGGTTGTAATGGGAATAACTGGTGATTCTGGTGCGGTTAGACAAGCTTTAATAGCTGCGAGGGAGATAGGACTTAAGCTTCTTGGCGCCATGGGTGAAGAACCTAAATCGCTTACCAAACCTTACATTTAGTTTCGGTTTATTGAGGAGGGGGATCTCAGATGGCTGAAAGAAAGAGAAGCAAGCGTTTCGAGGTATTAGAGGCCCGACCTGTTCATAAAGATGGATTTATTGCAGAGTGGCCAGAGGTTGGGCTTGTGGCAATAGATAGTCCGAATGACCCTGTTCCTTCTATTAAAATTGAAAATGGCAAAGTTGTAGAAATGGATGGTAAAAGACGTGAAGAGTTTGATATGATTGACCAGTTTATCGCGGACTACGCAATTGACCTTTCTGTGGCGGAAGAGGCTATGGCCAAATCAGAGCTGGAACTCGCAAAGATGCTTGTGGATGTAAATTGTCCTGCAGAGGAAGTTAGAAGAATTTTTGGCGGTTTAACCCCTGCAAAGCTAACTGCTGTTATGAAACACTTGAATATTGTTGAAATAATGATGGCTATGCAGAAAATGAGGGTAAGAAAAACACCTAAGAATCAGGCTCATGTTACTAGTGCGACGGATAATCCCGTACTACTTGCTTGTGATGCTGCCGAAGCTGCGTTGAGAGGTTTTGTTGAAATTGAAACGACTGTAGCTGTTAACCGTTATGCGCCTCTGAATGCTCTATCTCTGTTGATAGGAGGACAAGTGGGTAGACCCGGAGTAATGAGTCAGGATGCTCTTGAAGAGTCCTTTGAGCTTAAGATTGGCATGAGGGGGCTTACTGCATACGCGGAGACAGTTTCTGTATATGGTACTGAAAGAGTTTTCCTTGATGGGGATGACACGCCGTGGTCTAAGGCATTTTTGGCATCTTGTTATGCAAGTAGGGGTATGAAGATGAGGTTCACAAGTGGAACTGGTAGCGAAGTTCAGATGGGTGCTGCTGAGGGAAAGAGTATGCTTTATCTTGAGGCGCGTTGTATTCTTGTAACTAAGGGAGCGGGCGTCCAGGGGTTACAGAATGGTTCTATATCTTGCATAGGTGTTCCTGGTGCCGTTCCTGATGGCCTAAGGGTTGTGGCTGCTGAAAACTTGTTAACGATGGCTTGTGGGTTAGAAGTAGCATCCGGTAATGACCAAACTTTTTCCCACTCAGATTTGCGTAGATGTGCGAGAACCATTCCTCAGCTTTTCCCGGGGACAGATCTTATATTCTCAGGGTATTCTGCTGTGCCCAATTATGACAACATGTTTGCTGGTTCTAATTGGGATATTGAAGATGTGGATGACTATCTTGCTATCCAGAGGGATTTTAAGGTCGATGGTGGATTGCGTCCTGTGACTGAGGAAGAAGTTATTGCTGTTAGAAACAAAGCTGCGAGGGCCCTTCAAGCAGTATATGAAGAGCTTGGGTTCCCACCGATTACCGATGAGGAAGTGGAAATAGCTACTTATGCTCATGGAAGTAAAGATATGCCACCGCGAAATGTGGCAGAAGATTTAAAGGCTGCTGATAGGTTATTGAATGAAGGCATCACCGCCGTAGATATTGTAAAAGCTTTGGCAAAAAGGGGTTTCAGAGATGTTGCTGAGGCCATCTTGATGATGATGAAGCAACGTATTTCTGGCGATTATCTCCAAACCTCTGCCTGGATAGATGAGAATGGTTATGTATGGAGTGCTGTAAATGATCCTAATGACTACATGGGACCAGGAACGGGATATCGTCTAAGTCAAGAACGTTGGGAGGAGATAAAGAACATCCCGTGGGCTATAAAGCCTGAGGATGTTTAAGGAGGGGGGATAAAGAATATGGTTGCTATAAATGAGGAACTTGTTAGAAAGGTAGTTGCAGAGGTGTTGGCAGAAGTTCTTTCAGAAAGGAAGGCTTCATCTACCTTCTCCGCTCCTTCTGCCACTTCTTCTCAAGTTGCTAATATGAAACTTGTGGAAGTAGGTCCTGCGAAAAAAGGGACTGACCCTCGCGAGGTTGTAATTGGCATTTCACCAGGGTTTGGTACAGTTTTCCATGAAACCATAGTAGGGGTTCCACATTCGGAAGTGTTGCGACAAGTCATAGCAGGCATAGAAGAGGAGGGTTTGAAAGCGAGAGTGGTGAAAGTTTATCCTCTTTGCGATGTAGGGTTTATAGGTAAGATAGCCGCAAATCTTTCGGGTTCGGGTGTTGGGATAGGCATTCTTTCAAGAGGAACTGCTGTTATACACCATAAGGATTTGCCTCCGTTAGGTAACTTGGAATTATTCCCTCAAGCGCCTCTTCTTGATGCGGAGGTTTTTAGATCTATAGGCCGCAATGCTGCCAAGTATGCAAAGGGAGAGCATCCAACTCCTGTCCCTACGAGGAACGACCCGATGGCGAGGCCTCGTTATCAAGGGCTTGCTGCTCTTTTGCATAACAAGGAAGCGAGATATGTTGATGAATCCAAACCTCCAATGGAAGTTAAGGTTGAGTTTTTAAAATGATTTTGGGAGGTGTAAATTATGGCGAAGGAGATAAATGAACAGCTTCTTGCGGAAGTGGTAAGAAAGGTCTTGCAAGAAACGCTTTCGGGCAAAAGTGAGAGCGCTCTTCCTCCAAAGCCATCGAGCGGAGTAAGGGTCTCTCCACAAGATTATCCCTTGCTTTTCAAAAAACCTGAGATTCTAAGAACTCCTACCGGTAAAAGGATTGATGAAGTAACTCTTGAAAATGTTTTGAATGGGAAGGTCGCTTTTGAAGACCTCCGTATTACTCCTGAAGCTCTTGAGTATCAAGCACAAATTGCGGAAGCCTGTGGTAAACCCCAGCTTGCTTTAAATCTTAGAAGAGCTGCTGAGCTTACGAAGATTCCCGATGAAAGACTCTTAGAGATTTATAATGCATTGAGACCCTATAGGTCTTCTAAGGAGGAGCTGTTATCCATAGCAGATGAATTGGAAAATAAATACGGGGCTAAGATTAACGCTGCGTTTATAAGGGAAGCGGCTGAGGTTTACGAAAAAAGACGCATACTTAAGGGTATGAGACCCTTCGAATTGTAATAATTCACTTATTGATTTAGAAAAAAGGGGGGGTTATGGTGCCTGTCATAGCGGGGGTAGACATTGGCAATGCGACGACCGAAGTGGCTTTGGCAAAGGTGGAGGAGGGGAAAATAGAGTTTTTAGCTTCTTCGTTATATCAAACTACTGGAATAAAGGGAACGCCCCAAAACGTAAAGGGCGTTTTGATGGCGCTGGGGTTAGCGCTTGAAAAAATTGGAATGGAAAGGAAGGATTTCTCGGAAATAGATTTGATTTGCATTAATGAAGCTGCTCCTGTGATAGGGGATGTTGCTATGGAAACTATAACGGAAACAATAGTTACGGAATCTACAATGATAGGCCATAACCCCTCTACTCCTGGTGGTGTTGGTATAGGTGTAGGGAAAACCTGGCATATAAAGGATATTGATAAAGTTCCTCCGGGAGAGAAGGTTATTTTAGTTATCCCTGGGGATTGGGATTATGAAAAGGCTGCTGAGGTTATAAATGCCGCTTTTGACAGAGGCATTGAGGTAGAGGGGGCTATCTGCCAAAAGGATGACGGGGTCTTGATAGTTAATAGATTGAAGAAGGTAATTCCTATAGTTGATGAAGTTGCTTCCATAGAAAAGGTTCCGTTAGGAATGTTGTGTTGTGTTGAAGTTGCACCCCCGGGTAGAGTTATAGAGGTATTGTCAAATCCTTATGGGGTTGCAACAGTATTTAATCTATCTCCCGAGGAAACAAAACAGGTTGTTCCAATTACAAGAGCCTTAATAGGTAATAGATCGGGCGTTATTATCAAGACGCCAGCGGGCGAGGTTAAAGAGAGAAGGATCCCGGCAGGTGCTATCTATATTGATGGGCCAAGGGGAAGAATAGTTGTTAATGTTGAAGATGGTGCTGAGGCTATAATGAAGGCTCTGGCTGACAGCCAACCAGTAAGGGATATATTTGGACAACCTGGAACAAATGTAGGAGGCATGATGGAGAGGGTAAGAAGAACTATGTCAAATCTAACTGGTTTACCCGTATCCGATGTTCATATAAAAGACCTTTTGGCTGTCGATGTTTTAGTTCCTCAAAGGATTGTTGGTGGCATTGCGGGAGAGTTTTCAAACGAGCATGGTGTAGCTATTGCTGTAATGGTAGAAGCACAGAAGTTACCTATGCAGCGGTTAGCTGAGGCTATCAGAGAAGAAACAGGTGTAGAGGTAGTGGTTGGTGGCGTAGAGGCTGAGATGGCTGTGAGGGGAGCTTTGACCACGCCCGGAACGAAAAGACCTATTGCTATTTTGGATTTAGGTGCTGGAAGTACGGACGCTTCTTTTATGAAGGAAAATGGTGATATCGAGTTGATTCATCTTGCAGGGGCTGGAAATATGGTTAATACGATAATTGCAAGCGAGTTAGCTATAGAAGATATGGAACTTGTAGAGTCTATAAAAAGATACCCACTCTGTAAAGTTGAAAGCCCTTTTCATATCAGGCACGAGGATGGAAAGGTTAGCTTCTTGGATACCCCTTTATCTCCTAATCTTTTTGGAAGGTTGGCTCTCATGGTGACCGATGATTTGTTTATACCTCTTGATTTAGATTTACCCTTGGAAAGGGTTAGAGAAATAAGGCGAAGGGCCAAAAGAGAGGTATTCGTTACGAATGCCTTAAGAGCTTTGGAAAAAGTTTCACCTGCAGGGAATGTTCGTTTGCTTGAATATGTGGTTTTAGTGGGGGGCTCAGCATTAGATTTTGAAATACCTGCTATGATAACTGATACCTTGGCGCGGTTTGGGGTTGTTGCAGGAAAAGCAAATATAAGGGGAAGTGAAGGTCCACGCAATGCAGTTGCTACAGGATTAGTTTTGGCTTATGCGGAAAAGTTTTTAAATGTCAAAGGAGTATGATTGTTCATGAAAAACTATTTTGGTGTTCGCCTGAGTGAAATAGAAAAAGATCTTCCATGTGTTGTTTTGTTGATTAGTGAGACTTGTCCAGAGAGTAATGTAAGGTGGGTTAGTGTGGGTTGTGAAGAAGAGGGAGTGCCTATCGCGTGGGATAAGAAACCAGGGCTTAAAGCAGCTTCTTTGGCAAAGGAAGCTGCAAAGATTTCAAGATTAGAAGTTGGTGTAGGTTTGGATGAACGAGAGGGAGCGGTTACTTTACTTTCCATGCTGGATTATCCTCCTTATATAGTTTCTTCCTGGGAAGGGCCTTCTGAACTTAGATGGTTGGGTCAGGTTGCAGCAAGACTTGTAAAGGGAGAACCTATCGTTGATAAAGGAGAATTTATAAGAAACCATGCTTTCACGTCTTCCCCCAAGGGGAATCAGAAAGAAACCCATGTCGATAAAGAGTTAGTGGAGAAGATAGTTAATTTGGTGATAAAGGAGTTTTATAAGGATAGGGGTGGAGCTGGATGAAAAATAATAAGGGGGCACTGGGTTTCATAGAAACAGTGGGGTTAGTTGCAGCTATAACGGCAGCTGATGCAGCTTGTAAGGCTGCGAACGTTGAATTAGTGGGAAGGGAAAACCCAAAGGGAGGTATAATGACCATAAAAATAAAGGGTGAAGTATCGGCGGTTAAAGCCGCGTTAGCGGCAGCTTGTGCTGCAGCTTCAAAGGTTAATAAGGTCGTTTCAATGGCTATTATACCTAGACCAGATGAGTCTATGTGTCCTATATTGGTTTATAACAAGGAAACTATGTTAGTAACGGAGGTGGCCTCCATTCTTGAGGAAACGAAAGCCGAAATAGTAGCGGGATCTCCTCTTGAGGAAAAGCTTCAGACTGAATTGAGTAAAGTTGAAGAAGATAAAACTATAGTGGAGCCTGAGGAAAACGAAAGTAAAGAAGAGAAGGTTTCTGATGACATTATGAAAGGAGAAGAAGAAACAGGCGAAGCCTATAAAGAGGATAAAAAAAAACAGATGAAGAAGCCTAGGAGAGGAAGAAAAAAGAAGTAAATAAATCAAGAGGTTGGAGGGAGGGGAATTTTTATGGTGAAGGAAGCATTGGGTATGATAGAAACTCGTGGTTTGGTTGGGGCAATAGAGGCAGCCGATGCGATGGTGAAAGCTGCTAATGTAGTTTTGGTTGGAAAAAGGCTTTCAGGTGGTGGAATAGTTACAGTTATGGTGAGGGGTGACGTAGGTGCGGTAAAGGCAGCTGTAGACGCGGGTGTTGCAGCAGCTAAAGCAGTAGGAGAAGTTGTTTCTGTGCATGTCATCCCGAGGCCTCATAGTGATACAGAGAGTATTTTGCCTAAAGGATTGGAAGAAAGGGAAAAGGATATAGATATTGAGAAAGAAGATTAAATTTGGGTGGGTTAAAAATGTATTTTGAGAACAAGGAAGAGTTGGAAAACCTCATTCAAAAGGTGAGGGATATTTTATCACCATTGGTTAAATTTGAAGGGCTAAAAGT
>LGFB01000024.1 GCA_001508835.1 bacterium 42_11 | reverse complement strand
GTCCGAAGACCGTTGCACCTGCCACTACTACTATTATCATGCATGATATTCTAACGCTTTCTTCAAGAGATTGTTTAATTCCATTCCAGGAAAGGGTCCCTCTTATTAAAGAGGTTAAACCCACTAATCCGGTTCCTACAGCACCTGCCTCGACGGGAGTGAAGATACCTTTTAATAAACCGACGACTACAAGCAGAAATGTTAAGAGGACTTCTAAAGAGCTCAAGATTGAGGATATTCTTTCCTTCCATGGTTTCTTTTCGCTCTTGGGAGCAATGTTGGAATCTATCTTAGTCCATATGTAGATGGCTATGGAGAAAAGGGCCGAAAGCATTAAACCTGGGATAATCCCCGCCATAAAGAGCTTTCCTATCGATTGTTGGGTTAAAATCCCATATATGACGAATATAACGCTGGGAGGTATCATTATTCCCAAACTTCCGCCTGCGGCTACACTTCCTGCTGCTAGTGATTCGGGGTATCCGTATCGCTTCATTTCTGGTAATGCTACCATTGCCATTGTTGCGGTCGATGCATTGGTCGAACCACATATAGCTGCGAATCCTGCGCTTGCCCATATAGTAGCTATGGCCAGTCCACCCGGTAGGTGTCCTACCAGATTGTTGGAAGCTTCATATAGTCTCCTACTCATTCCCGAATGGTAGGCCAATTGCCCCATTAGCACAAAAAGAGGTATTACTCCTAATGTATAGGAATTAAAAGAGGAAAAGAAATCCACTGCTAAGAGTTTGATTGCTGCTGGAAAGGAAACCAACATCCCGAATCCAAGGAATCCAACAAGGGCCATAGCTCTACCTACTGGCACTTTTAGGAAGAATAAAAGAAGAAGGAAAGCTATTCCAGCAATTCCAGAAAGGGGAGGAATCAAACTCTTTCCCCCCCTAATTCTTTTATTTCTTTGTCTATTTCTATTTCTTTGCTAAATCTTATTTTGGTAAAAACGGGGAGTATTTCGCTTGTAAAGGCAAGTCCTGCGCATATTCCAATTGCTATATAGCTAAGATACAAGGGTATTCCCAATGTCATTGATACCTCTCCAGCAGATTTTGAGCTAAAGCCGGAGGAAATCATGCTTAGGAAAAGAATGCCCAAGAATACGCTTGTTATTGCCTTAGAAATGAGGTTAACAATATTTGCCTTCGTTTTCGAAACGAATTTGTCGATGAGGTCTATAGTTATGTGATTTTTAGCTTGAAAGCTTCTTACCATGGCCAAGGAAAGCATTATTGAAGTCAAAAAACCTGTTATATCATAGCTTCCTGGTATGGGATGTCTAAAGGCTCTTAAAATAACATCTGCACATATTAGCAAGGTTAGTATGCCTAATATGTAAGCGGAAAGAGTATTTAATCTTTCACCCGTTTTTTTCAATTGGCGATTTCCTCCTTTATGATTTGCCTAAGTTTCTCTATAGCTTCTTTGCCAGATACCCCTTTCTTTTCTATCTCGTTGATATATTCGTCTATTACAGGTTCAACAGCTTTTCTCCATCTTTCATGCTCTTCGTCAGGAAGAATTATAATTTCATTCCCTAAGCTTAGGGTAAATTCTTTTCCTTCTAAGTCGCTTTGATCCCAAGCTTTTCCGTGTTTTTCTATCCAATAATGACTTGCTTCTTCAAATACCTTTTTAATTTCTGCTGGTAAGTTCTCCCATTTTGCTTTGTTCATAATGACGTACATTCCTGTTGTATAACCTATTTTGGTGCACATTATAGTGTATTTTATTACTTCTGCTTGTTTCCATCCTTTCAGGGTTTCCATTGGGGTAAAAGTTGCTTCTACTATTCCTTTTTGTAATGCTTCGTATGCCATTCCTTGACTCATTGCCACAGGTACGCCCCCCAGTGCTTTTGCAACTCTTGCACTGAAGCCTGTAGTTCTTATCTTAACACCTTTTATATCTTCTAATTTCTCTATTTTTATTTTAGAGTGAAGGATTCCAGGGCCATGGGCGTGTAAGTATAAAACTTTAACATTCGATAATTCTTTGGGGTTCATGGCCTTGAAGTATTTGTTTATTACTCTTGTTGCTGTAATTCCATCGGGATATCCTAAGGGGAGGTCTATAGCCTCCATGATAGGAAATCTCCCACTTGTATAGGCAAAGCATGACATTCCTATATCCGCTATCCCATTTACTACTCCTTCAAAAACATTTGGCCCTTGCAGGAGAGAACCTCCAGGGAAGTAGGAGATTTCGACCTTTCCATTTGTTTTTTTCTGAATTTCCTTTATCCATTCTTCAGCTAAAATGGACTGAATGTGGGATGGTGGGAAAAAGTTTGCGTAGGACAGTTTTATGACTTTTTCTGAGGCAAAGGAAAACCCTACCATACTTAATATTAGGCCACTGATAATGGTTATTACTGATACCTTTTTCATGTTTGGGTACCTCCTTTTAAGGTTAAAATAAAAAGCCGCCACCTGGGAAAGGTGGCGGCTTTTTGCCAAGCTTGCCGAGGTTGACTTTACCTCAGCCTTTGCGCAGCCAGCCTTTCCCACCTTCTGGTGGGCTGTAATAGTAGAAATAATAATAAGCGTAATAATAAACTTTCTCACTGGCTGCGCTCGTTACCATCAGCATCGCTATCACTCCTCTTTAAAACTTATACCACATCCAACGGCATGTTGTCAACCCTGACTTGACATATTGATATTTTTAGAGTATCCTTTATCTTGGGAGGCGTGCCTGTAGCTCAGGGGATAGAGCGTTGGACTCCGGATCCAAAGGTCGCGGGTTCAAATCCCGCCAGGCACGCCAGTGAAAGGAGATTGAGGAAGATTTTAAAAGAAAGTGTGAGTATTTAAGGAAAAAGAGGATGAAAACCTTCCTAAACCCCGCTAAAACCCTCAGAAAGGGGAAAGATGGTGTTTGTTTTTTTGCTTTCTCCTCCGGTAATATCATAACTTGTCATCTGATTGCCCCTCCCAAGCCTGTTACCTTGTGAGGTGATTTTTTGCATGGAAAATTTTAATAAGGTGGGAAGGGAAAGGGTTTTTTATGGTAATTCCACGGAATTTCTTCCTCTGCCAGACCTCATTGAGGTTCAGAAGAATTCCTTTAGGTGGTTCTTAGAGAGTGGACTTCGTGAAGTTTTTAATGAGATTTTCCCTATCGAAAGCTATAAAGGTGATATGGTTTTAGAGTTTGTTGATTATTACTTGGGAGAAGTTAAGTGCAGCGAGTATGAGGCCAAAGAGAAGGATTTGTCTTATCAGGCTCCACTCTTTGCAAAGCTAAGATTGATAAATCGCTTGTCCGGTGAAGTTAAAGAGGAAGATGTGTATATGGGAGACCTTCCTCTTATGACGGAGCGAGGAACATTTATCGTTAACGGCACCGAACGAGTAATTGTTAACCAGCTTATAAGATCGCCAGGTGTTTACTTTGACAAGGAAATTGGAACCCAGGGAAGAGAAATTTTTACGGCACGTCTTATACCCGATAGAGGGGCCTGGTTGGAATTTGAGCTTACTCCAGGAGAAGTAATATCTGCGAAGGTTGACCGTAGAAAGAAGGTTCCCGTTACCTTGCTTTTGAAAGTCCTTGGCTTTAAAGACAACCAAGAGATACTTGAGTACTTTTCGGAAGGGGTTTATGATGCAGAAATCATAGAGGAACTCGTTAAAGGTAAGATACTCGCTGAGCCTGTTTTGGACCCGGAAACTGGCGAGGTTTTAATGAGAAAGGGAGATAGGTTGACGAAGGAGGATATAGAGTTTCTGATAGAGCGGGGAATTTCTACTGTTACTTTGTATAAGGTTGACGCTGCTATAGCTAATACCTTAGAGAGAGACCCGACCCTTACAATGGAGGATGCTCTTATAGACCTCTTTAGAAGGCTGAGGCCCAGCGAGCCTGCGAGGCTTGAAGGGGCAAAGGAGCTTGCTCATGCCCTCTTTGGAGACCCTCGAAGGTACAATTTGGGAAGAGTGGGAAGGTTTAAGCTTAACAAAAAATTGGGGCTCGAAATTCCTCTCGAGGTGGTGACTCTACAAAAAGAGGATATCTGTGGTGTTGTTGATTATCTTTTACAGTTAAGAGATGGTAAAGGAGAAATAGATGATATAGATCATCTTGGAAATAGAAGGGTAAGAGGAGTAGGAGAGCTTTTACAGAACCAGTTCAGGATAGGGCTTTTGAGAGTTGAGAGAATGGTAAGGGATAGAATGACACTTTATCCTAACGCAACTCCTCAAGTTTTGATGAATGTGAGGCCAATCGTGGCCATAGTTAGAGAATTTTTTGGCTCAAACCAGTTATCTCAATTTATGGACCAGACTAACCCGCTAGCTGAGTTAACTCATAGGAGAAGGCTTAGTGCGTTAGGCCCTGGCGGTTTAACGAGGGAAAGAGCGGGATTTGAGGTTAGAGATGTTCACTACACCCATTACGGAAGGATTTGTCCTATAGAGACTCCAGAAGGTCCAAACATTGGTCTCGTTACATCTTTGAGCACTTATGCTCGGGTAAATGAATTTGGATTTATAGAAACGCCTTACAGAAAAGTCATTAATGGAAAAGTAACCAATGAGGTTGTGTATCTCACGGCAGATGAAGAAGATAGATACTATATAGCACAGGCCAATACCCCCGTTGATGAGGATGGGAATTTAATCGGAGATAAGGTGATAGCTCGTCATCGTAGAGACATAGTGTGGGTTGACCCTAAAATGGTTAATTTTATGGATATATCCCCAAAGCAGGTTTTTAGTGTTTCTACTTCCTTAATTCCTTTCCTTGAACATGATGATGCCAATAGAGCCCTCATGGGATCTAACATGCAACGTCAGGCTGTTCCTCTTGTTAAACCCGAGGCCCCACTTGTGGGAACTGGGATAGAGAGAAAAGTTGCTTTGGATTCTAATGCCGTTGTTGTTGCGAAAAGGGGGGGTATCGTTGAGAAGGTATGGGCAGATGAGATAGTGATAAGAACTCCATCCGGTGAAAGAGATGTTTATAAGCTACTTAAGTTTAAGAGATCCAATCAAGGAACTTGTATAAATCAAAGACCCATAGTAAGAAAGGGAGATAAAGTCGAGGCCGGCGATGTCATAGCTGATGGGATGTCTACCGATAATGGAGAACTTGCTCTTGGTAATAATGTTTTAGTTGCTTTTATGCCGTGGGAGGGCTATAACTTTGAAGATGCTATTGTAATAAGTGAACGATTAGTTAAGGAAGATGTTTATACCTCCATACATATTGAGGAGTATGAGATAGAGGCCAGAGAGACAAAGCTCGGTCCCGAAGAGATAACCCGGGACATTCCAAATGTAGGAGAAGACCAGCTGAAAAACCTTGACGAGAACGGTATAGTCAGGGTAGGAGCTGAAGTTAAGGCGGGCGATATACTTGTTGGGAAGGTGACGCCTAAAGGGGAAACGGATTTAACTCCGGAAGAGAGGTTGTTAAGAGCTATTTTCGGGGAAAAAGCAAGGGAAGTAAGAGATACTTCTTTAAGGGTTCCACACGGCGAAGGCGGTAAGGTGGTTGATGTTAAGATCTTTTCTCGAGAAAACAATGATGAACTTCCTCCCGGTGTAAATAAGCTTGTGCGTGTTTATGTTGCTCAGATAAGAAAGATTTCTGTTGGGGATAAAATGGCGGGTAGGCATGGAAATAAAGGTGTAATTTCCGTAATTTTGCCTGTGGAAGATATGCCTTATCTACCCGATGGTACGCCAGTAGATATAGTCCTTAACCCTCTTGGAGTTCCATCGAGAATGAATTTAGGGCAGGTCCTTGAGACTCACTTGGGCTTGGTAGCTAAGGAGTTTGGTTTTAAAGTAGCCACTCCCGTTTTTGAAGGTGCTAAGGAAGAAGATGTCTTAGAGGGACTTAAAAAGGTCTCAGAGATTAAACCCTGGTTTAAGCCAACGGGCAAAACTATCCTTTACGATGGAAGAACTGGAGAACCATTCGATCAAGAGGTTACGGTTGGATACATGTATATGATGAAGTTAATTCATATGGTAGACGACAAAATCCATGCTCGTTCTACAGGTCCTTATTCTCTCATAACCCAACAGCCCCTTGGAGGAAAAGCTCAGTTTGGTGGACAGAGATTTGGAGAAATGGAAGTGTGGGCTCTTGAGGGATACGGCGCCGCTTATACTCTTCAGGAAATGTTAACCATAAAGTCTGATGATATCCCTGGGAGAATGAAAACTTACGAGGCTATTGTAAAAGGGGAAGACATAACCGAAGCGGGCTTACCTGAATCCTTTAAAGTCCTGGTTAAGGAACTACAAGGATTGTGTTTAGATGTAGAGGTAGAGCTTGAAGGAGAGGAAGGGGAGGCAGAAGAGGAGGAAAAGGGAGGGGTAACCAACGATGGAGATTAGGGCTATAAAGATAAGATTAGCTTCCCCAGAGCAGATAAGAAAGTGGTCGAGAGGAGAGGTTAGAAAGCCCGAAACCATAAATTATAGGACACTCAAACCTGAGAGGGACGGGCTTTTCTGTGAAAGAATTTTTGGTCCTACGCGTGATTACGAGTGTTACTGTGGCAAATATAAGCATATTAAATATAAAGGTATGGTATGTGAAAGGTGTGGCGTTGAGGTAACTGAATCAAGGGTCAGAAGGGAAAGAATGGGGCACATAGAATTAGCTGTTCCCGTTGTTCATATATGGTATCTTAAAGGTATTCCAAGTAAACTAAGCCTGCTTTTGGGAATTCCTTCCAAAGATTTAGAAAAGGTAGTCTATTTTGCTTCCTTGCGCAGAAGAGAACAGCTCTACAAGGTTATGAATGAGAGCAGGGGCGTTTGCAAAAGAGGAGATATTATAACTGCTTCCCAATATAGGATACACTCTCATTTCGATAAGCAGTTTAAAGCTGAAGAGGCTTATAGAGTAGTTGATTTGACGGAGATTCCTTTAGAAAAGGGTGAAGTTATAACTGCTAAACAGCTTGAGCGTCTTAAGTCGGAATTTGCTGATATGGTTGATGGTGAACCATGTTTTGAGATAGTAGATATAGATGCCAGCATCGCAGGGGTTACCTATAAGGCAGGGGACCTTATTTCTCTATCCGAGCTTGAGGCCATTAGGTCTGAATATGGGGCAGAAAAAATTAAGGCAGAACCTTTTTTAATCAAGGGCGAGGAAACTTATATTATAACTAAAATTTTGAAAATGCCTTTTGGAAAAGGGGATTTTCTTGGAGCTTCTGAATACGAGCTTTATAGAAAGAGATATGGTGAGAAATTTAAGGTTCGTTTAGAAACAGCTAATTTAGAGGAAAGCTGTTACATAGTTATTAATCCGGGGAGTTCTCCGTTCAAACAGGGAGATATCATAATAGAGAGCGAGTATGAACTTTGCAAACGGTACGATTCATCCTTTGAGGCTGGCGTGGGTGCTGAGGCGATAAAGAAGCTTCTTCAAAATCTTGACTTAGATCACTTGGCAGAAGAGCTAAGACTTCAAATAAAAGAGTCCACTGGTCAGAAGAGAAGCAAGCTTATAAAGAGGCTTGAAGTTGTGGAGGCTTTTAGATACTCTGGGAACAAGCCTGAGTGGATGGTTTTAGATGTTTTACCGGTGATTCCACCAGAGCTCAGACCCATGGTTCAGTTAGATGGGGGAAGATTTGCTACATCCGATTTGAATGACCTTTACAGGAGGGTTATAAATAGGAACAATCGTTTGAAAAAACTCTTAGCTCTTAAGGCACCTGAGATAATAGTTAGAAATGAGAAGAGAATGCTTCAAGAGGCGGTAGATGCTCTTCTTGATAATGGTAGGAGAGCAAGGCCTGTGGTGGGTCCTGGTAACAGACCTCTTAAGTCTTTAACTGATATGTTGCGAGGCAAAAAGGGTAGATTTCGTCAAAACCTTCTTGGCAAGCGTGTTGATTATTCTGGTAGGTCTGTTATCGTTATAGGTCCTGAGCTTAAGCTTTATCAGTGTGGCCTGCCACGGCAGATGGCTATGGAGCTTTTCAAACCATTTGTTAAAAGAAGACTTGTTGAGAAAGGAATAGCTCCTAATATAAAGAGCGCTCGAAAGATGATCGAGCGTGGAAGGCCGGAAGCTTGGGATGTTCTTGAAGAGGTAGTTAAAGAGCACCCTGTGCTTTTAAATAGGGCACCTACGTTGCATAGATTGAGTATTCAGGCGTTTGAACCTGTTCTTATGGATGGGAAGGCTATTAGAATACATCCACTTGTTTGCACCGCCTATAATGCTGATTTCGATGGGGACCAGATGGCTGTTCATGTTCCCTTGTCTTATGAAGCCCAGGCTGAAAGTAGGATTATCATGCTTTCTGCTAATAACCTTCTTTCACCAGCCAGTGGGAAACCTATTGTTACTCCTACACAGGATATGGTTATAGGTTGTTACTACATGACAATCGAAAGAAGCGGTGTTAAGGGCGAAGGAAGAAGGTTTATGACGGCTGAGGAGGCTCTTATGGCATATGAGCATAAGGTTGTTCATATTCATGCTCCTGTCTATTTGAGAGCGAAGGATGGTTACGTTATCTTTGAAGATGGAAAGGTAAAGGTTGAGCCTGTTGAAGATGGATGGTTTAAGACTACTGTGGGGAGAATATACTTTAATAGTCTTTTGCCGAGGGAATTACGTTTTGTTAATGAGCTGGTGGATAAAAAGAAGCTTGCCTCGATAGTTGATCTCTGTTATAGGGAATGCGGTCAAAGAGTAACTGTGGAGCTCTTAGATAAGATAAAAGAGGTAGGCTTTCATATGGCTACCAGGATAGGGCTCTCTGTTTCCATAGTCGATGTTCATATCCCAACGAAAAAGAAAGAGATAATAGAAGAAGCAGAGAGAAAGAGTGAGATAGTGGACGAGAGGTTTAAGAAAGGGGTAATAACTGAGGAAGAAAGAATACAAGAAAAGGAAAGAATTTGGAGTAAAGTCGTCAGTGAATTGACCGATATGGCTTTGGAAGAAATGGGCCCGCTGAATCCTTTTGGTATGATGGTATCATCGGGAGCAAGGGGAAGCCGTACCCAGCTTGGGCAGATGGCTGGAATAAGAGGGTTGATGATGGACCCATCTGGTAGAGTTATAGAATTTCCGATAAGGTCTAACTTTAGGGAAGGGCTAAGTGTTTTGGAATATTTCATATCCACCCATGGGGCACGAAAGGGATTAGCGGATACTGCGTTAAGAACAGCTAAATCCGGTTATCTCACAAGAAGGTTAGTAGATGTAGCTCATGACATAATAGTTAATGCAGAGGATTGTGGCACAGATAGTGGGATAGAAGTTAGTGCTCTTGTAAGAGGGGGAAAGGTGATAATACCCCTTGAAGAAAGAATTATAGGCAGGTATGCTGCTGAAGATGTTGTTGATCCTACCACAGGTGAAATTATAGTTAAGAAGGATGAGGAAATAACAGAAGATAAAGCTAGTATCATTGTGGAGAGGGGTATAAAGAAAGTTAAGGTTAGGTCTCCGTTGACCTGTGCTCTTCGTTACGGAGTATGTGCCAAGTGTTATGGTAGAAACCTTGCTATGATGAAAAAAGTTGATATAGGTGAAGCTGTTGGAGTAGTAGCTGCTCAATCTATAGGAGAACCTGGGACTCAGCTTACGATGAGAACGTTCCATACAGGGGGTATAAGAACTGCAGAAGATATTACTCAAGGTTTACCAAGAGCAGAACAGCTATTTGAAGTAAGAAGGCCGAAGAAAGCTGCTTTTATAGCTGAGTTTGATGGAGTTGTGACTGAGATAAAGCAACAAGATGGAAGATACAAACTTACCTTAGAAGGAGAGGATGGAACTAAAAAGATATACAGTATACCAGCAACTTTACCTCTTCTCGTTGATGAGGGGGATGAGGTTAAAAAGGGAGAGCTTTTAACCGAAGGGGATCTTGATCCTCAAGAGATCCTTTCCGTTCAGGGGGTAAATGCTGTTCAAAGGTACCTGGTTGATCAAATTCAAATGGTTTACAGATCTCAGGGAGTTAGCATAAATGATAAGCATATAGAAACCATAATAAGGAAAATTGTGCCTCCCAATAAGGTTAGGGTTGTTAGCGAGGGAGATACGCATCTTCTGCCAGGGGAGATAATTTATACCGAAGACCTTGAGGCTATAGAGAAATTTATAGATGTGGAAAACAGAAAGATATTAGAAGATAACATGGCATTGCTTGTCGGTAAAAGGGTAGGAGAAACAGTTAGAGAAAAGGATGATGGTGGATTTGCACTTCACAAAGGCGATGTATTGGATGAAGACACTGTAGCTTTCTTAAGCTCTTCAGACTGCTCGATTAAGGAGGTTGTGGTGGAAGAAGAAGATGGTTCACATGTGCGTATGATATTTGGTGAGTTAGAGTTTTATCAAAAAGTTCTGAATAAATCTCTTGCTGAGCCTGTCTTTGACCTTGAGGGTAACTTATTAGCAGATGAAGGAGAAGTTTTGACGCGCAGTTTGTTGAATAAGATAATAGACAGTGGCGTCAGGCAGATTTCCATAAAGGACGAGAGTGTATTTAAGGAAATACTTGGCGAAATAACTGCTGAGCCTGTTGTTGACCCTGACACGGGAGTTGAAGTATTGCCATCCAATTTGCTTATAACTGATGAACATATAGAGCTTATCCGTAATAGAAGGATTAAAGAAATCAAGGTTTGGAGAAGGGTTGAAAGGGTATCATTGAAGGAAAGGCTCAGAGAGAGACTCCTGACGGATGCATTGGGAGGAACGCTTACGTCTCCTGTAATAGATGGTGAAAATATATTATTTGAGAAGGGCTATAGGATAGATACTCCTGAGGCGCTAGTTTCTATAATAGATGCTAATCCTGTAGCTATTGAGATTGATGGGAAGTTGATAGACCTTGTGGAAATGAAGATGAATATACTAACAGATGAAATTTACGGAAAGATTCTTGCGCAGCCGCTGGTTAATGCAGAGGGAGAGGAAATTTTCCCTGCGGGGCAAGAAATTAATCAGAAGG
>LGFB01000023.1 GCA_001508835.1 bacterium 42_11 | reverse complement strand
TGCCTACCCCTCCGCCCGTTTTGAATATGAGTCCCTGAGCCTTTAATGCCTCGTATATTTCCTCCAGACTATCCCCTATGGGAACCACGAAGCATGCCGAGCCCGATTCCCCTTCTATTCTGCCCTCGTATATCTCTTCATATTCTTTCAAGGAAGGCTTGGCCTTATAAAGCAAGTCTCCTTTCCCCTTTAGCAGGACACCTATTCCCGCGTTAAAAAGGAGGGGAGAGTTTCCCAAAAAAAGCTTTTCCTTAAAAAGATTAAAAAACCTTTCTTCCCAAAGATAGGCTTCCTTTTCGCTCTTTCTTAAGATTCCTTCAGCCGTGGCAAGCCACCTTGCCACCCTTCGGCAGAGGTCTTCATAGCTTTTTTCCCCTGGGAAGAAATACCTTTTACCTTTAAGTATCGTTTCTGATAGACTATAACTCATTCCATATCCTCCTTAACCCTCTCGGTCCTTTATATTTCCCGATAAATCTTTCTCCCACGTATATGCTTTTGCCGTCAAGCCAGAAGACGTTCGTTTGGGCCTGTAAGGAGGAGTTAAAGTAATTCTCCGAGGATATTATAATCCAATTATCACGGGAGAACAAAAGGAAGCACAACCATGGCCTTACATTATTTGAAGGGAGGATGTAAAGCTCCCCCGTTTCAAGGAGGGCCAAGATTTTGTCATCTTTCAGGCAAGCGCTTTTCACTATGCCGTTGAGGTCATGATAAACCAAGGGCCTCCTTCTTTTGACCGAGTATAGCCATAGGGTTCCGTCCCTACAGGATAAAAGAGCTCGGTTTTCATCTACCTTTATTACCTTTTCTATACCCTTCAATTCCTCAAAGTGTAGGGCTTCTCCCTCTTCATTAAATATGGAAAGGCCGTTTTCGCCTATCGCTAAGATGTTATCACCGAAAAAGGAAACTTCTTTTACCTTTCCAAGTTTCTCCTCTATGGCCTCTTTTTCCCTTTTCCCTTTAATGTCGAAGAGGATAAAGCCGGGCTCGTTGGGATATAGAAGCGCGATTAAACCCTTTTCTTCGTTTGCAAAGGCCTCCTTATAGGGCAGTTTTATCCTTTCGGCAATTCTCCCTTTAAGGTTATATATGAAAAGCTCTTCCCTTTCCAGGATGACAAGGAAGCTCAGGTTCTTAAACGGGAAGAACTTTTTTCCTCTCAAATCTAAAAGCCTTTCTTCGGTATCCATATCGTAAAGCCCTTCTTTCTTTAGAATAAGCCTTTCCTTATCTAAGACGGTTTCTCCTTCCTCTTTTATGCTTTTTACTTCGCTACTTTCTTCGCTTCTTAGGTCATAGCATATATAGCCTTCCCTATCTTTCAGGTACAGCTTCCCCTCCTTGAGGATGACCTTGCCTTCGAAAAAGAGCTCGGGAGAGAAGCTTCTTAAGTCCCAGACGACGGCGAAGTTTTCTCCTACCTCGGCAAGCTTTTCTCCTTCAAGGGCGAAGCTCTGTATCTTCAAGGGGTTGAAGGTTGACGCGATGATTTCATCGTTTAGGGTTATACCTTCCTCATCCCAGCTTAAAAGCCCCTTTTCGTGTATCTTTAGCTTCTTCTTGGGTTTTGTGATTTCCCTTTCAAGATGGTAATCACCTTCTTTGAGCTTATAAAGATATCCTTTTCCCTTCTCCGAAAGCAAAAGGAGATATCTCCCCTTCAAAACTCCCTTTTCACATCTCCCTTTAAGCCTGATTTCGTGAAGTGTAGAGGACGTTCCTATATCGGCTATCCTTGCCCTTCTCCCGTTCAAGAAGAGGACCTTCCCTTCCTCTATGTCTATATAATCCTTGATCTTTCCCAGCTCTATAGGTTCACCCCTTTCCTTAATTGGGTATGCTAAAACCTCACCGGTTTTTAATATGACAAACAGGGTTTCCCCGTTTTTCGAAAGGGAAAGGTCTTTAACATCGAAGAGGGTTTCCCTTATGGTTAGAATCTCTTCCTTGTTTTTAGCCTCGTATATTTTTATCTCTTCATAGGAAGGCATAAAGGCAATGAGATCTTGCTCATAGCTTACGGGGGTTTCCGGTTCCCTGTGGAGCCTTGCTTCTAAGCTCCATCTTTTAATCCCTTTTCTTTCCCAGAGCTCGATTCCTTCCCTTCTTACCGCTAAGAGCCTGTTTTCATCTATGAAGCATAGTCTCTCTATTTCATCCCTCTTTTCGGAATAGAGTCTTCCGTCAAGATAAAAGGGCTTTAAGGATCTAATCTCTATAAAGTTGCCTGGGTGAGCTGTGGCAAGAAGCCCGCCCCCTGGTGATAAATCCGCCTCTAAGACCTCGTGTAGAGGGTAGTTAAGAAGTATCTCCAGCGCTGAAGCGCTTGCCTCCATTATTAAGAGAATGCCGAGGAAGATAAAAACCCAATGGCTTCTCATTTTTACTCTATTAGTAGCAGTCCGTAGTAGTTTGCCATGCAGGTTTCGTCTTTTACAACTTCTATCGGAAGGCCAAACTTCCGAACCGTTGCATATACGTCTATCCCGCATGCCTCCATGGAGGGACGGGCAAGCTCCGGATGGTTGCATGGGTATTTAAGAGCGCATTCTTCACATAACTCGCACGGGCCAGAGGGCATGGCGAAGGATTTATAGTAACCTGATAGAAAGATTTCCCTTTCAAGTTCGGCACATACCCTTCTCAGATTTTGCCATCCCCTTGGTTGCCAGAGTAAGGCGGCGATGCTGTAGGAATCGAGGATCTTTCTTGTCCTCGATGGCTCCGGACTGTAAGGGGGGCAGGTTAAGCATAGGCCGTATCCATCGCATCCGTATTGACACTTTAGCCTGACCCACTCGGCTGTAACTACCTCCTTTGGGTTTATAAGGATGAATTCTTTAACCTTCTCCTTCGTTAACCTTTCCAAGAGGTCCTTTATTTTCGATACATTCACTTTCTTCACCCTCTTTTTGCTTCATAGCTTCTGTAGTCAGCTTCAAGCTTTTTCGCCTTTTGGATTACCTCATCGTATATTTTCAAGCGATATTTAGAGAGCCTTTCTCTTAACTCTGGATATTTGATGGAAAGGATTCTGACCGCCAAGAGCCCCGCGTTGTAGGCGTTGTTTATGGCGACCGTTGCGACGGGGACTCCTTTCGGCATTTGAACTATGGAAAGGAGCGAGTCGAGGCCTTCTAAGGAAGAGCCTTTCACGGGAACGCCTATTACAGGTAAGGTGGTCAGTGAGGCGGTCATGCCCGGAAGATGCGCGGCTCCGCCAGCACCGGCTATTATAACCTCGATACCTCTGTTTTGGGCATTCTTTGCATATTCAAACATCCTCTCTGGGGTCCTATGAGCTGATACGATGGTTATCTCAAAGGGAACACCAAACTCTTCTAAAACCTCTGCGGCGCCTTTCATCACCGCCAGGTCGGAATCGCTTCCCATAATTATCCCCACCAGAGGTTTTTCAGGCAAGCTACTCATATCTCTCATCTCCCGTTATCTTTAGTTTTTCCTTAACTATCTTTGCCTTCTTGATAACATCTTCCATAGAGTCTCCAACTATTGTAACATGTCCCATTTTCCTGTAAGGTCTCGTTTCAATCTTACCATATATATGGACGTTTACGCCGGGTAGCTTAAGAACCTCTTCGAGGCCCACTATTACCGGCTTGCCTCGATATCCAGGTTCCCCAAGCAGGTTTATCATTACGGCAGGCAGGATTTGCCTTGTGCTTCCTAAGGGAAGGTTGGTGATAGCCCTGATGTGTTGCTCAAACTGGCTTGTTAGACAGGATTCAATCGTATGGTGTCCTGAATTGTGAACTCGAGGGGCAATCTCGTTTATAAATATTTTACCGCTTCCGGATAGAAACATCTCTATTGCGAAAACTCCTACCCCCTTTACCTCTTCAATGAAGGCTTCAGCGATCTTTTTAGCTTCCCTCGAAACTTCTGTGGGAACCCTTGCGGGGGAAATGAGCATATCAAGGATGTTTGCCTCCTCGTTGAAGACCATCTCCACGATGGGATAGGTCGCTATTTCTCCTCTTTGGTTTCTGGCTGTTAATACCGCAAACTCTATTTCTATGTCTATTAGTTCCTCTATGTAAGAGTCCGTGGGAAGCAGGTTTTTCAGGTCTTCCGTGGTTTTTACTATGCATACGCCCCTACCATCGTATCCTCCGCTTCGTGCCTTTTGAACGAAGGGTGGCTTTAACGATTTAATCTCATCTAAAGGAAGGTATTTGAAGTTCGGCACGGGGAATCCTCTTTCGTGGAGAAACTTTCTCTGCTTGAGCTTATCGTTGATAACCTCGAGTATTGATGGGGATGGGAAAACCTTGTATCCCTCCTCGACGAGCTTCTTAAGGGCTTTTACATTTATGTGTTCTATTTCGAAGGTCAGAAGATCGCTCTTTTTCGCTACTTCAAAAATCTTCCTTTCGTCCATTAGGCTACCCACTATTAGCTCCTTACATAGGGAGGATATCGGAGGGTTCGGCGATGGGTCTAAGGATATGATTTCGATCCCCATCTTCGATGCGCTTACGGCCAGCATCTTGCCCAGCTGTCCTCCGCCTATGATTCCGATGGTTTCGGCGGGAAGTCCTAAAATATTTGGCATTTTCATACCTCCGATTCTTCGAATATAATATATTATTATACATGGAGGTGAAAAGATATGAGCATAAAGGTATTGAGCTTTTTAGATGGGGAGGTAAAGACTTTCAAAATCGAAACGGATACTCCCCTCACCGTAAGGGAAATTCTCGTTAAGCTTTCTATCCCCCTTGACCGCTTTGGAATAGCGATATCAAACGGCAAGGTGATAACTCTTGAGGGCGAAATTGCACCCCATTCTGAGGTTCGTTTAATTCCTCCCGTTGGAGGAGGTTAACGCGCTATTTAATCTCTATTTCCTTCCTCAGGGTTCCCCATTTATTGCAGGTTGCCTCTACAAGAAGCTTTGTGGGGCTTTCAATATTCTTTATAGATATTTCAAGTTGAAGTCCATCCCTTGAATCCTGTTTATCGAAGGTTTGATCAAAGAAGAGATTTCCGTTCCTAAAGACTTTAACGGAGTTTATATAATGGTCGGAAGGATTTGATACAAGATGTTTTATTTTTAATTTAAGGCTGTTTTCCTCAACATAGGCTTCTATTGAGGATGGAGGATGGGCTAACCCGATACCTGATAATAGAAAAATTAAAATTGCTGTTAAGAGAATCCTTTTCATCTTATACTTAATCCCCCTTTCACTTTAAGAAAATATAGTAAAGCAAAGCATGAATCATGGCTGATAATAAAGCTCCTATTCCTGCAAATTTATGAATTACAAGAAGCTTTCTGGGATTTACCCCCTTAAGGTATGGTCTTAAAAAGGGAATGGAGACGGTTGCAATCATTAAGGTTAGAGCTAAAATTCCTGATGTGAAAAATATATTTGCTATGACCTCCAAGGGTTTCACCCCCTACGGTGTGTGGGCAGAATTATCGTCCCACCTTTAATCCTCCCTTTTTGCAAGTGTTTTTGCACTCCAAACAGGCGATGCATTCCCCGTAATTTATGATGGGTTTTTTCCCTTCTTCCTTGCACTTTATCGCTCCCATCGGGCATATCCCCTCTTGCGTGCAAAGTCCGCATTCTACGCATGCCTCTTCATCGAGGGTTACCTTAAAGTATGAAAATGGGGCGGTTATCTTAAATATCGCTCCCAAGGGGCAGATGTATCTGCAAAAGGGTCTGCTTAAAAAGAGGGAGATTAAAAGGGTTAATGCCAATATCCCTATACCTAAGGTTGTTCCCGTGAGGTTAAATAGAACCTTAAAGGGCTCGTATTCGGAGAAAAGGTTGGTTGCGCTCTTCCATGTGAGGTATCCAACGCCGAACAATACTGCAAATTTTGCCCATTTAAGAGGCCTGTCTATCCATGGCGGAAGTCCATGATAGCAATTAAGATGGGGTTGAGCTCTGTGCATAAGCTCTTGAACCGCTCCAAGGGGGCATATCCATCCACAGAAGACCCTTCCCCATATAAAGGATATGGTTACTGGTATTGCAAAGAGTATAAGGGCAGTCCAGAATAGCTCCCTATTTCTGGATAAAAGGTAAAATATGGTTCCCACAGGTTCAGGACATCCCCCCAGAAAGAAGCCTAAGAAAACTACGCTTAAAAAGAGCAATGGTTTCCTGTAACTGCTTAAGTTTGAGAGAAACATTATTACTCCCGCTGCAAAGAATACATACCAAAGGTTCAAATTTATAGATCCTACGATGTGGGTTATGCTTACGGTGCTTTCCTTGGGATGGGTAAGGGAGGTGGCTGGGGTGGCTACGGTGGAAGGAGCTTCTGGTTCTTTCGGAAGCTCTTCTGCTTTAAGCGTGGAAGCTTGAGAGGAAGTTGCTTCTGTTACCGTGCCTTTAGTTTCTACGACTATGAGTCCTTCCCTCGGGCACTCCCTTTCCGCTCTTACGAAAGCTTCTCCCGCCTCGTCAAAGCGCACCTTAAACTCGAGGACATCCGGGTTTCCTTCCTTCCAAGTCCCCGGGTCCACCACGGTGCCCTTAGAGACCGTTATCTTCGTTTCCTCCACGGGTAAAACGCATCTTCTATGGGTGGGGTATCTCTCCAGGCGGAAGGTTAAAACCTCTTTTACCTTCGCTTCAAAGGGAGAGGGGTAGATTTTAAGAACGCATGCGTGGGCTTCACCTAAGATGGAAAATCCCATAATTAAGACCCCTAAAAGAGAAAGCCACTTTTTCACTTAAAGTCACCTCTTCTTTTTAGTTATTTAATCTTTGTAAAGTCCCTGACCGTGGACATATTGGACTTTATTAATTTGATTAGAAAGGTCATACACATCTTTACAGATCTTTCGATTTATATTCTAACTTATCTTTTCGTGAAGTGGAAGATTTTTGTGCTTTTCCCGTGGCTGTGTTTTTCCCTTTTAGAAGTTTTTAGGCTTCACCGGAAGGTAAAGCTTCCCTTGGAAGGCTTGTGGGGGAAGCTTTTAAGCGAGCTCGAGAGAAGAAGCCCCAGTGATGCTTGGTATTATTTAACGGGTGTGTTCTCAATTTCGGTTTTCTCAGAGGTTAGGTTCTTCCGCTTTTTGATCTTGGTTCTGGCGCTTGCAGACCCTCTGGCCTTTATAGTGGGATTTTACGGTGGTAGTTCGAGGCGATGGGTTATCTTTAATCTTAAGAGCATTTTGAAATTTCATCTCTCTCCTTTAAGTGTATTGGTCCTTTATCTCTTATCATCACGAGGAGCATCTTAAACCTCTCTTCTGCTCTCACAGCGTGAGGCTTGTTGGCGGGCATTATTATCATCTCACCGCCGCTTAACAGGTGAGCTTTGCCTTCTATGGTAATCTGGGCTTTACCCTCAAGGACTATAACCATTGCATCGAAGGGTGCCGTGTGTTCGCTTAGCCCTTGTCCCCTGTCAAAGGCAAAGAGGGTAACTGTTCCGGTTTTCTTGTCTATGAGCGTTCTACTAACTATGGAGCCTTCTTGATAATTCACCAATCCGTTGAGTTTAAACTTCTCTCCCACGGGAAAGTCCATTTTTTTACACCTCCACGGCCTCCTTTGTAAAGATAAAAAAAATGGTGGAGGCGGCGGGATTCGAACCCGCGTCCGACATATGGTGATGCCGGAACCCGCTACGAGCGTAGCCCTTGTTTCGCTCTCCCCTTGAAGGCTCCCAAGGGCAGGATCCTTCAAGGGCAAGCCCCGGTTCGTTTTCTCCATGAAAGGCGGGGCGACCTTTCATGGAAGAGCCGCGCCTTTTTCACCCCTTCAGCCTTAGCGGCGTCAGGCTAAAGGGATGGGCTGCTTAATTAAGCAGCCATTGCGTAGCCGTAGTCGGCATTTATTTTTTCTTCCCGTTGTTTTACGAGGTTACGGGACCTCGGCTCGCTTTCCGCGCACGCCCATATGCCGTCGAAACCGTTCGCCCCCACTACCTGTATTTCATTGTCCTTTCAAGCTCTCTTTTTAGATCCCTTTCCGCTATTGCCTTTCTTTTGTCGTGGAGCTTTTTGCCTTTGGCTAAGGCGAGCTCTATCTTTGCCTTTCCTCTCTCATTTATATATATCTTTAGAGGTATTAATGTCAAGCCCCTCTCGTTGACTTTTCCGATCAATCTTATTATTTCATGCTTGTGTAAAAGGAGCTTTCTCGGTCGTAATGGGTCATGATTAAAGAAGGAAGCCTTGTCATAAGGGGAGATATGCATATCGTAAAGCCATAGCTCTCCGCCTTTCGGTTTCGCATAGCTGTCCTTCAGGTTTACCCTTCCCTCTCTCACGGATTTTATCTCGCTCCCCTGAAGGACTATGCCCGCTTCATAAGTTTCAATTATATCATAATCATGGTAGGCCTTCTTGTTTTGAGCTATTAACTTCATGGCAAGGAAATTATATCATAAAGGTCAAAAAAAGTCAAAATACCCCTTTCTTATGCTATAATGGGCTTAAGGGAGTGTCTTAAATGTTTAAGCCTGTTTTTCACAGTGCTTATTTAGATATAGAGACAACAGGTTTAAATCCTTCATGCTCGGAAATCACGGTTGTGGGAATATATCTTGAGGGGCTTGGAGGCAGTAAAATCGTTCAACTAATAGACGAGGGAGTTACATGCAATAACCTTATCTCCGTCTTAAGGGGTGTTAGGCGCATCTATACTTATAACGGCTCGAGGTTTGACCTTCCCTTTATAAGAAAGAAGCTTGGTTTGAATCTGGAGGATTTCTTGGAACACTGTGATTTGATGTATCTCTGCTGGGAAAGAAAGCTCTATGGGGGGCTTAAGGTGGTTGAAAGAAAGCTGAAGATAGAAAGAAGGCTTAAGGACATCGATGGGAAGATGGCGATAATACTGTGGGAGAAGTATAAAAGGTTTAAGGATTTTCATTCTCTCAAGCTTCTGCTTGAATACAATAGGGAGGATGTTTGTAATTTGAGGATTTTAAGGGAGAAGCTTGAGAAATCCTTTTAGGAGCGAGGCTTTAGCTTTTTCTTTTTATAGAATATAATTTAAAAAAATCGAATGGAGGTGTTGCTTAATGCCCTTGACATTTGTAGTGGTGGTTGTCTATCTTATCGCGGTGGTCCTGCTTAGCATTTATTTTACAAGGTATATTAAAACTTCAGAGGACTTCACCGTGGCTGGAAGAAGCTTGCCTGGAATTATATTAGCCGGGACTTTCATGGCCACATGGATGGGTTCGGGAACCGTCGTTGGTGGAACTAACTCCTTGGCGTTCAGACATGGTCCTTGGGTGGCAATAATTTTCGGTATGGCAGCTCCCATAGGTATCGTGATTCTGTATTTCTTATCCAAGCGGATTCACGAGCTTAGGATGCAGACCGTTCCCGATGTTCTTGAATATAGGTATGGAGAGGCCGCGAGGATCATAGGAAGCTTGATCATCATGCTTGCCTATGTGGGGATAACTTCGTATCAATACAGTGGAATTGGCTTCGTTTTAAATGCCACCTTAGGTATCCCTACGAAGATCGGGATATTGATAGGCGCCCTTGTGGTCATAGGTTCGGCCGTTTTGGGAGGACTTTACTCCGTGGCCTACACTGATTTTATGAGTGCCTGCATTATGCTTTTAGGATTGGGAATAGGTATACCTCTTGCTATCTCCAATGCGGGGAGTTGGGCTACGATAGCCTCTAAGCTTCCTCCGGAGCACTTAAAGCTTGGAGGCCTTTCAATCATCACCATTTTAGGTTATTTCTTCCCTCTCTTCTTCCTCATCTTAGGAGACCAAAACATGTATCAGAGGTTCTTTGCCGCTAAAGACCCCAAGGCAGCGAAGTGGGGGGCTATAGGCTGGTTCTTTGGCGTTTTAGTGGTTATGCCTCTTGTTGCCTATGGTGCCACAGCTTCAAGGGCTCTTTTCCCTAATATCAATCCTGGCATGGCGATGATAAAGCTGGCCTCCGATGCCATGCCAACCTTTGTCGGTGCCTTGTGTCTTGCTGCGATATCCGCATTTATAATAACTACCGGTAATTCCTATCTTCTCTCAAGCGCCGTTAACCTTGGATGGGATATATATGCGAGGGTGATAAATAGAGAAGCGACGGATAAACATCGTCTCGCTGTAACAAGATGGGGAGTCATTGTTTTAGGTGTATTAGCCTATGTGCTTATTACTTACTTTCCGACGGTTCTTGCCGTTCAGATGTATGCCTATACCATGTATGGGGCTTCCATCACGCCCGCATTGCTTGCCGCCATTTTATGGCCGAGCGTTAAGCCGTCGGCGGGTATCTCTTCCATGGTGGTTGGAGCCATAGTGACCTTGGCGTGGGAGTTTATGGGCAAACCGTATGGCTTGGCGAGCGTCATAGTTGCCGCCCCTGCAGCTATTTTAACCCTCCTTTTGGTTAACGGGTTTTCATCGAAAAGGTGAGGTGATGATATGTTGAAGGGGGTAAGTTCGAGGGTAAAGAGGTTGAGGGAATATGTGTTTAAGAGGGGTCTTGATTTTGCGTTGATATTAAACCCGCTAAATCAGTATTACTATAGTGGCTTTTATGCCCTAATTTACAGCCGTCCGATAATACTTCTTATCTCCCCTGATGAGAGTCATTTAATAGTTCCTGCTCTTGAGGAGCTTCATTCTAAGGAAGATGCCCAGGTAGACCATATCCACGTTTACTATGAGCATCCCGAGAAGGCATCGGAGGGGATAGACCCCTTTGGCATTCTTAAAAGGCTTGTATCGAAGAAGGGATGGAGAAGGGCTGGTATCGAGAAGGATGCCCTTCCCCTCTACATTTATGAGCTTTTAAGGGATGCCGGCGTCGTGGAGTTTGGGGATATAGGCTCCTTCATAGCTAAAGAGAGGCTGATTAAGGATGAGGAGGAGCTTAAGCTTATTCGGGAAGCTGGAAAGTTAGTCAGCGTTGGGGTGGCTGAAAGCCTGAAGGTGATAAGAGAAGGTATCACCGAGGTTGAGATCGATGGAGTTGGAGGGCTTGCCCTTCTTAAGTATGCGGGGGATAACTATCCAGGGCGCAGGGTGGAGCTCTTCGTCATGTCTCCCTCCGGTAGAGAAAGAAGCGCTTTACCTCATGTTTTTTCCATATCGAGGAA
>LGFB01000022.1 GCA_001508835.1 bacterium 42_11 | reverse complement strand
AAAATGGAGAAACGTTGGTCAGAAAGCTCACATGAAAGGCAGGCTTGTTCTTCAAAACCGCATAGGCATACTCTACTATGCGCTCACACGCGTCCAGGCTCATATCCCAGTCTATATCTATGGCCTCCGATGGACAGACCACTATACACTGACCACAACCCGTGCATATTTCATAATTTATATCGGCTTTCCCACTACTTCCAAAACCTATAGCTCCATAATTGCAATTCCTGATACACATACCACAGGAAACACAGCTTTCCTCAGAGATTATGGGCTTAGATGTAGAGTGCATCTTCAGCTTTCCTTCTCTTGAAGCACATCCCATACCGATATTCTTTATAGCACCACCAAACCCGGTCAGCTCGTGCCCCTTAAAGTGATTCATCGAAACTATGACATCAGCTTCAGCTACAGCGGAAGCTATATAGGCATGAGAAAAGTGCTTTAGATTAATCTCTATCTCTCTATAATCGAATCCCCTCAAGCCATCGGCTATTAGGACCTGACAGCCCACCGTAAGAGGATTAAATCCGTTCTTAAATGCCGTGTCAAGATGGCTTATGGCGTCAGACCTGCTTCCCCTATAGAGGGTATTCGTATCCGTCAAAAATGGTTTGGCACCGTAGCTCCTCAAAATGCTCACAAGTCGCCCAACGAAATTATGCCTTATATAGGCCAGGTTGCCTAACTCCCCAAAATGCATCTTTATAGCCACAAATCTATCCTGAAGGCCAAGATTACCTATGTGAGCGGTCTTTAGCAAACGCTCAAACTTATCCAAGAGGTTCTCCCGCGAAGAAGCCCTGAGATCCATAAAATATACCCTTGAGCTCACCTCTTTACCCCTCCTCCTCTCCTCCATAGTAAGCTATACTTGGATTGATCGACTCCACCACCTTTATCCTCCTAAACCCCATGGCTTCTAATCGGGCAACTATGTCTCTTGTAATCTTATCTATCATCGTCCAACCTATAGCCTTACAAAACGGACATACGTTGAGCCTTCGTGCAAAGCTAACCCATATCTCAGCATAGCTTCCCTCAATTGTCATGCCGTAAACCAGGCCGAGAGAAACTATATCGCTTCCCGTTTCAGGGTCTTTTACCTTCTTAAGTTCTTCCACAACCCTTTTCTCAACCTCGTTTAATTCCGTTCTCATTTTAAACCACCCCAATTTTTAATCAGGTTAACTTTTATAATTATAACATAGGAGGAAAAAGAAGTCCTGCAAGCTTGCTTTTAAAGAAGTTTAAAAATGCAAAGGTCTCTTCGTCTGTAAATCAATCCTTAACCCCAAAGGCCACAAATATGTTTACGCTCGCGAAATCGGTATTACAGCATGATTGGGCACAACAACTTTCCCCAACATCCCCTATAAACACATCTTTAAGTCCTGCATGCAAAAACCACCTTTCAACATCCTCCCTTTTAAAACCCATCCAGCGATCGTGATGTTCCTCCTTTAAAAAGTAAAGCTGTGTTCGTCAAGATCGGTTATAACCAGTTTTCCACGGGGCTTTAGCACTCGAACCATTTCCCTTATAGCCTTATCTGGGTTTTCAACATGATGAAGACACATATTGGCGAATACATAGTCAAAAGAACCGTCCAAAAGAGGAATATCCTCCGCTTCACCGATAAGGTAAATAACCCTATAAGGATCAGAAAACTTTTTCTTCATCCTCTTTAACATGGCTTTCGACCGATCCATGGCTACCACAACCAATCCCCTCTCTATTAATCCCTCTGTTATAAAGCCCGTGCCGGCTCCAACATCGAGAGCACGCTTTCCCTCTTCAACCTCTGCAAGAGCAATCGCCTTTTCTCTAACTGCTTCAGAAAAGAAGCTCGATCTCATCTTATCCCACCTAACTGCAACCGTATCGAAATACTCTTTACTATCCAAAGCCATCTCCTCCCAAAAAACAAAAGGGGTAGGTAGAAAGCTTCTACCTACCCCCATTTTATACTAACCCTCCTTCTTCTTCCAGGCATAGGTCCCAAAAATAACAAATAGCGTTTCAAGGAAGAGAGCTACTATAGTTACCCATGTCCAAATGGGAAGACCTAAAGCGGAACGGGCATTCCATGAAGAGGGAGCATACCAGGGAACCAAAAGGAGCATAACTATTACCAACCCCACCCAGAACGCCTTGCTCTGAACGGGAAGAACATATTCCACCTCTCTACCTCCCTCCAAAATCTCCCTATCGGCATACTTAAGAACCTCACGAGCCTTCCTCGTTTCCTCAGTCTCACCCGTGGCAAAGCTCAAAAGCAAAACTATAGCCACATTTACCAAAAATCCTATTAAACCGGCGTGTATGCCTCCAACCTTCGCATGACCCGTAAACGTTAAAACAATGGAGAGAACTCCACCCACAATCATACCGATAATTATGGGAATCTTCTTTATCCTTGCAGAGTAAAGTCCTAAAATCAAAACGGGAGTAGCCTGAAGAAGGAGCTCAAACTTTATCTCGGTCCAGCGCCATATGGTAAGCGTGGGCTTAAATGTCATGAGCAAGGCCAAAGCGATAAGTATGAAAAGCGAGTATCTACTTGCCCTTATAACCTGTTCATCTGAAGCCCCAGGATTTATAAATCTCTTATAAAACTCCTTTGATAATATCATGGAAAGAACCATTATAGCAGCTCCAGCCGTAGACAAGGTAGCCATTATAACACCAAGGCCCATAAAGGAGGCAATGGTTCTTCCCGCAGGATGCGACAAGGTAACCGCTCCCATAAGATAGGGAACCAACTTATCTGTCTCACCCTTAGGAAGATTTGGGAACACTCCGCTTCCAAACATGCCCACAAGCCATAAGGTAAAAGCAGCAAAGACAAAGAAGGGGGCCTTTAACCTGAATGTGTTTTTAAGATTATTTATATCCTTAACCCCCATGTAGAACTGAAGAACGTGAGCGTAAGTCGGAAGCCCTAAGAGAATAAGTATAACCGTGCTATACCAGGTAACCATGGTTTTACCCGAAGGAAGAAGAAGCTTTTTATTAGCAACCTGCCACACCACATCTATATTTTTAACAAAACCGCCCATCAGATTAATTAAAACAAGCATCATCATTAAGGAGAAGAGCATCAAAGCACCTTGAACCGCCGCAGTCAAAGCGGTTCCCCTAAAGCCTCCCAAGCTAACATATGTTAAAATAACCGCTGCAAAAAGAATCACAACGACTTGATAAGGAATAACTCCACCGGAAGCAACCTCTCCAAGATACCCCATTGCAAAAAACTGTTCGGCAAATTGCACAAAGGTTCCCCATATCATAAATATTAAAGCGAGGAAAACTACAAGCTTAGAATCAAACCTATGCTCAATATAATCGAAGGGAGAGACATAACCCCACTTCTTGCCCAGATTAATAAGAGGAGGAGCAATTATCAAAGCGCCAATGAGGCCTGCAACCATGAACTGAGGATAAACCAAAAACCAAGCCCCTGCCCTATAAGTTTTTGCAGCATAACCTGTAAAGGAGTTACCGCTATAGGCATCAGCAAACAGAGCTAAAGCCAAAACTAAAAATCCCAGGGTTTTACTCGCAGCAAAGAAGTCGCTAATGGTAACACCAAGCCTCCTTTTGTAAGAAAACCAGCCTATGTAAACCATCCCCAATAACGCCACAATTACCATAAGCAGTATCTCCCACCCCAAGGGAACCATTTTAGGTTCCATAAAAGATCACCTCCCGGGCAAAAATAAGAAAGAAAAAATTTTTAAATAAAATAATTGCTACTTTTTCATGTATCACCTCCTAAAACCTGATACTTACAAAATTCATTACCATTATAACATTATAAAAAAGCATATGTCAAGCAAAACCTCTGAACATAACCTAAACAAACTACTCAAAAAAGAGCGTTTTTTATAGCTCCGCTGAAAGCATATCTATGAAGTCAGTTTTTTTTCACCAACTCAGCTCTTACCCATACCCACAGGCTAACAGTTCCGGATTGATCAAGAACATAAAACCAAACAATGGGAATCCCACAAAAGAATCTCTATAACCTAACACGCCAGAAAAAAAGTAAACCTGTTGACCTCAACCTCTTGACACAGTTTGCGATATCAGATAATATATGATTTGAGATATAAAAATATATATTATAGTCCTTATGAGGAGCTGAAAAAGCATGGAACAGAAAAACAACAAAACCAAGACACAACAGGTATATGAAAGTCTCCGCAAAGACATAATAAGCGGTGTTCTTCTACCAGGAGCAAGGATAGTAATAAGAGAAGTAGCTCTAAAATTTGGCGTCAGTGAAATCCCCGTGAGAGAAGCCATCAAAAGGCTTGAAGCAGAGGGATTAGTTATTAACAAACCTTATGCCGGGGCTGTTGTTGCTCATCCCTCCATAGAAGAACTCAAGGAAATAATGGTAATAAGAGGGGTTCTTGAGGCCCTAGCAGCAAGAATCTCGGCTCCCAACTTAACGCAGGATGATCTAAATCATCTCAAAGAACTTTTAAAACAGATGGAAAGATATAAAAGCTTGGGGATGCCATGGGAGTACTCTCAAGCAGATAGAGAATTTCATCTGGTAATGTATAGCAAATGTAATAATAAGAAGCTCATGGAATTAATAAAAGAGCTTTGGAACCAATCTGAAAGGGCAAGGGGGGTATTTAATATTGCAACTTTGTCTATGGAGAAATCTTATGAAGAACACCGCAAAATGTTAGAAGCCTTAATTAACAAGAGATACGACTTGTTAGAAAAGGAGGTGAACTCTCAGAAAATAAGAGTAAGCAACGAAATAGAAGAGTTTATTCATAAGTTAGATTATCTTAAGACTGGAAGTTAAGCGAAAGGAGGTTAAGTAAAAATGTACTTTGCCGTTGACTGGACAGACAAAAGAGTAGATTTTAAAGCACTAAGGGAGGGACGGCTTAAGCGGTTAAGAGAATCAATGAAAAAACATGGCCTCGATGCACTTTTAACTTTTCGCGCAGAAAACATAAGATACATGACAGGGTTGCGTCCCCTATGGTGGCCAATAACCTTTATAACGCGTAACGCCTCTATCTTGACACAAAAGGAAGATCCCATACTTTATGTTACAAGCGGAGACATGGAACGCTGTCGTGCAACCATGGGATGGCTACCCCCAGAAAATATCCGTCCTTGTGCCTCGATGGAAGACCCTGGTGTAACAGATAGCATGATGAAGGAATTTGCAAAAACCCTATCGGACTTGGGTGTTGCAAATGGACGAATAGGGGTCGACGCTGTCACAATAGATATGCTTTACGCCCTTAAAAGGCACCTTCCCAACGCTGAAATCGTTGACGGAGACGAATGTGTAAAGGAAGCGAAGGCAATAAAAACACCCGAAGAGATAGAGCTTCTAAGGATATCCTCCAAATGTGCTCAAATAGGCATGGCAACAGCCATTAACTCCTTACAGCCTGGAATAAGAGAATGCGAAGTATTAGGAGAAGTAATGAAGGTCTTCTATTCCCTTGGAATGGAGGTTCCGCAATGCAATCTAATCGTTACTTCAGGAGCGCAAACAGCGCCTCTTCACCGATTTGCCTCAGACAAACCTATCATGCCCGGAGAGCTTGTTTTTATGGATTTGGGCGGGTGCTTCAATGGCTACTTTTCAGACTTTACTAGAACAATAATTTTTGGTGGCAAACCTAATGATATGCAGAAAAGGATTTACAATGCCGTTTACGAAGAAATGATGGTAGTCCACGAGCTTCTTAAACCGGGACATACCAATGAAGAATTAAGCAAGGCGGCGCGCAATGTAATTAAAAAACATGGCTTCGAGGAGTATGGTTTCTTAGGAATATTGGGGCACGGAATCGGGATTTCTGGATTTGAAGCCCCACTGATAGGAGAATTAGCAGCAACAGGGGAAAAGGTTTACGAATTCCAACCTGGAATGGTATTTTCCTGTGAACCCGCGATTTTAGTGCCGAACGTGCCTGGGGGTGGAGGGGTAAGACTAGAAGACACGATTCTCGTAACAGAAACAGGAAATGAGATACTTACCCCGTTCCCATACGATGAAAACCTATTAGGCAGGTAAAAGTAAACACAAAAACATAAAATTTTTCTTACAGGGGGGGTGGATAAAATGATAAAAGGGAAATGGATAGCAAGGGTGCTTACTATTCTTGCCATCATAGCACTTGTATCAAGCGGGCTATCCCTAAATGCTACAGCAAAACCCAAACCGCCTAAACCTATAATGTCTGTAGCAAGCGGGCCTGCGGGAAGCCTATATGTAAACTTCTGTGCCGCCTTTGCAGAAGCATTAATGAAAGCTTTTGATGGACTTCAGGTCAATGTTGAGCCTGGTGGATCGTCTCAAAACATGATTTTGGTCCATAGAGGCGAAGCCGAGTTCGGTATAACCGCCACACTTCAAACATACCCAGGATACTACGGTTTCGGGTGGGCAAAGGAAAGATACACAAAAGTCGCATCGCTTATTCCAGCATATTCTTACCAAGGAGTATGGTTTGCTCCGGCAAATTCCCCAGTCAATTCTCTTCAAGACCTTAACGGGAAAGTCGTTGGATTGGGCTATGCGGGCGGAGGTAGTGACGTAACAGGTAGACAGATTCTGGAATTCTTTAACATTAAGCCAGCCAAAATAGTTAACGCAAGCTGGTCAGACACTGGTGGAATGTTAAGAGATGGCCTTTTGGATGCTGTGTTCTACCTTGCGGGACACCCAGCAGGTTTCATACAAGAAGTAGAAACTCAAAAGGAACTGAAATTCATAGAAATAAGCGATGAGGAATTCAAAAAGTTTATTGAAGCTTATCCATACTACACCGTTGGAGTCCTACGTGCCGGAACTTATAAAGGGATTAAAAAGGACCTTAAAGTTTTTCAAGGATGGAACTTCATAATATGTCAACCCGATCTTCCTGAAGACTTCATTTACAATGTCGTTAAATCTATCTTTGAAGAGAACTTATCCATAATCCACAATGCTCACTCTTCATTCAAGCAGTGTAACCTTGAAAACGTGCAATATATGAACCTTCCGCTTCATCCTGGAGCCGAAAAGTATTATAAAGAAAAGGGCGTTAAACTTCCCGTGTTACCGCCGCCACCAAAGAAATAGTCTGGATTCTCAGGGGACCTTCAGAAAGTGAAGGTCCCCTCTTTACTAGGAGGGAAAGTAATCCATGAAATCTTCTCTTAAAGAAAAAGCTCTCTTAAGCGAATACAGCGACTCGCTCAAACGCAATCTTAGATCCAATATAAACATATTAGTTTCCTTTATAGCTGCTGCCTTTGCAATATACCATATCATAGCATTAGGCATAAAGGCCACATCCGCCTTAGAGCTGAGGCTGATCCATCTTATGGCAGGCTTCGTCTTGGTTCCTATCTTGTACGCTCCTTCTAAGAAACTAAAGGGAGATACACCAAGTTTACTCGATTGGATCTTATCCATCCTTGGTATAGCTATAACAATCTATGTTTTTTCCCAAGGAGATGACTTTGTTTTAAGAGCTGGAGTAAATCCCACAACTTTAGATTTGGTCTTCGGGGGGATCTCTATAATCCTCATACTGGAAATGGTAAGGCGATTGGTTGGTTGGCCCTTGGTAATACTCACAGTTTTTCTGATAGTTTATGCTAAATGCGCCATATATTTTCCAGGCATATTGTGTGCCAAAAGCTACTCTTTTACACGCATTATCTCTCAAGCCTTTAGCATTGATGGGATATACGGGATACCTATAGGAGCTTCAGCTACATATGTCCTACTATTCATTTTATTTGGAGCTATCCTTAATGCAACGGGAGCAGGGAAATTTTACACAGACTTAGCCTACGCAGTTGCTGGTCGATATAGGGGAGGCCCTGCTAAAGTAGCACTTTTAGCAAGTGCCCTTTTTGGAACCATATCAGGTAGCGGAATAGCAAACGTTGTAGCAACAGGAACTTTCACAATACCCTTAATGAAAAGTGCTGGATTTGCTCCTCACTTTGCCGCTGCCGTTGAAGCTGTAGCATCAACAGGGGGACAAATTATGCCTCCTATAATGGGAGCAGGTGCATTTCTAATGTCCGAAATGATCTCAAGGCCATACCCCGAAATAGCAATATCTGCTATAATTCCCGCTTTACTCTACTTTGGTGCCGCCTATCTTATGATAGATTTTGAAGCAGGCAAAAGAAAGCTTTTAGGGCTACCTACATCCCAGTTACCCCAGGTAAAGGAAGTGCTGAAAAAACGGGGGCATCTTTTGATCCCCATAGCCGTCTTGCTCTACGAGCTATTAATACCAAAAACCACAGCCATAAGAGCTGCCCTTTTTTCCATCTATACTGTAATCATCATATCTTTTCTGAAAAAGGAAACTCGCTTCCCATCGATAATGAGCTTTATCGAGGCACTTGCCAATGGAACAAAAGGCTGTTTAGAAGTGATAGCGACCTGTGCCTGTGCAGGTATAGTCGTAGCCATGATATCCTTAACTGGTGTAGGTATTAAGCTTTCATCCTTCGTCATGAGTCTCGCAGGAGGTTCCCTGTTAGCTGCCCTCATCTTGGTTGCTATCGTAGTAATTATTTTAAGTATGGGGTTACCCACCACAGCTTGTTACCTAATATCAGCGGCCGTAATGGCACCAGCACTAACGCAAATAGGCTTTTCTCCTCTTCAAGCACACTTTTTTATATTTTATTATGCTTGCATAAGTGGAATAACCCCACCTGTCGCTCTTGTAGCCTATCCAGCAGCCGCAATAGCAAAAACCAATCCCTTTAAAGTGGCTTTTGAAGCAGCAAAATTAGGAATATCAGGATTTATTGTGCCTTTCATGTTTATGTACAACCCCGCATTGTTACTCGTTGGGAAACCAGCTTTCGTGCTATGGGCATGTGTAAGTGCCATCATTGGAATTTTAAGCCTATCAATTTCCTTAAGCGGTTGGTTCCAGGGCAAAATAAAAATCTGGGCAAGAATCGCATTCTTAATAGCAGGAGTTTGTCTAATAATACCGGAAATCGACACGGACTTAATAGGGCTAACACTCTTTGGAGGAAGCTTAATAGGACATCGATTGAAGGGGGAGAGGTAAAATGTTCAAGGTCCTGATAACCACCCCAACATTTGCAAAATACGATTCGAAACCCCTTTATTATTTGAAAGAAAACAACTTCCAAGTAATAAAATTGCCTCAATATCCTGCTCGAAAGGAAAACATAAAGGAATTGGTTCAGGACGTGGATGCAATAATAGTTGGGCTTGAACGCATAGACGAGGAGATAATAAAGCTCGCACCTAAACTAAAGGTAATCTCAAAACATGGCATAGGAGTGGACAATATTGATATACAAAAAGCGAAAGAAGCTGGCATAGTCGTAACGAACGTGCCCTATGAGAGTGCAAGGGCAGTTGCCGAATTGGCATTCGCTTTAATATTAGCTTGCGCTAGAAGAATAGTAGAAATAGACAATATGGTAAGGAAAGGAGAATGGAAGCCAATTTTCGGTTTCGAGCTAAAAGATAAAATTCTCGGGATTATTGGAATAGGAGCCATAGGCTCCTCCTTAGGAGAGATAGCTTTAGGATTTGGAATGAGAGTTATAGGGTATGATATTAAAGAAAGCGACTTCACAAAAAAATTGATAGCTAAAGGAGCCTCTCTTGTAGATTTTGAGACCTGCCTAAGGGAAAGCGACGTTTTAAGCTTGCATGTTCCCCTTACAGAGGAAACAAAAAAACTTATTGGCAAAGAAGAGCTTCGAAAGATGAAGAAAACCGCAATATTGATAAACACCTCTCGAGGAGAGGTAATCGACGAAGAAGCTCTATACGAAGCTCTTAAGGAAGGATGGATTGCAGGAGCAGGATTAGATGTGTTATCAAAGGAACCTCCGGAACCAAATAACCCCCTATTAAGTCTCCCCAACGTGGTCATCACTTCGCATGTAGGGGCTTATACGTATGAATCTATGAATCGTGTAAGTATGTTAGCGGCTCAAAATGTTGTAGAAACCATCTTAAAAGGCAAACCCTTATTTAGGGTAGTTTAGGCCTTTTAAAGGAAAAGGAGGTGCTTCAAAGATGCAAACACCTTGGAAGACCGAAAATTGGTGGGTAAGCCCTTTTAACTTTGAAGAGGAAGTCCTTCCTAAGCTTCCTGAAAAGATTGAATTTCATGACAGCACATTAAGAGATGGCGAGCAAACTCCAGGCGTGGTGTTTCGAGAAAAGGAAAAAATAGAAATAGCTGAGCTACTTGCAGAAGCAGGTGTTCACAGGATAGAGGCGGGGATGCCAGCGGTATCAGAGGAAGACGCAAGAGCAATACGCAAAATAGTTGAGATGGACCTTCCATCAAAGATTTATGCCTTCTGTAGAGCTACAAAAGAAGATATAGATAAAGCAATAGATTGTGGCATAAAACGTGTTGTAATAGAAAGCCCAAGTGGCGAACCAAAGATAAAATACCAGCTTCGCTGGACAGAACAAAAAGCAATGGATAGGGCAATTGAAGCCCTTTCATATGCTAAATCTCAAGGATTGGAGGTGTGTTTTTTTCCATTTGACACAACAAGAGCCGACCTGAATTTCCTAAAACTTCTCATAGAAACCGCTGTTAAAGAGGCACATCCCGATAGCATAGCTATCATAGATACCACCGGATGCGCTACTCCAGCCGCTATAAAGTATCTATTCAAAAAAGTAAGAGAGTGGACGAACCTACCCCTTGAAGTCCATACACATAATGATTTAGGTCTTGCGACTGCCACATCTTTGGCAGGAATAGAAGCGGGAGCGGAAGTCGTCCATGTCTGCGTAAACGGCCTTGGAGAGAGAACTGGAAACGCATCCCTGGAAGAGGTATGTATTGCATTAGAAACCCTTTACGGATATCGCACCGGTATTGACCTAAGTAAACTTACCAAACTCTCGAAAAAAGTAGAAGAACTAAGTGGCATAAAGGTAGCAAGAAATAAACCCATAGTCGGAGAATCTGCCTTTATGCGTGAAATAGGTTTGGGTATGCAAGCCGTCTTTAGCATGCCTTTAGCTATATTCCCATTCAAGCCAGAACTCGTTGGACAAAAGATCACCGTTGTACTTGGTAAGAAGAGCGGGAAAGAATCCATAAAGATAAAGGCAGAGGAATTAGGGCTTGAAATACCTGAGGAGAAAATAGCTCCGATAGTGGAAGAAGTAAAGAGAGTGTCCATAGAGAAAAAACGCTGCTTAACCGATGAAGAGTTCATCGAAATAGTTAAAAATATCGTAAACGCTTGAGGGAAAAAACAATTTTTTGGGAACATCTTCAATTCTTTAAAATCCCGGAC
>LGFB01000021.1 GCA_001508835.1 bacterium 42_11 | reverse complement strand
GGAGGTGCTGTAAAAAATGGCTACACCTATGATAGTTGAGCTTTTTAAACAGCTTTTCGGAGGACCCGAAACAAACCTTTTTCCTGCAAAGTATGCGCCTGATTCCATAATAGAGTTTTTGGAGGCTGTGAAAAGGGGAGATATAAAGCTAATTCCACCCGTTGAAACTCCACCCGGATTTAGAGGTAAAATAGCTTACGATAGAGAGAAGTGTATAGGTTGTAGACAGTGCATAAGGGTATGTCCAGCGGGGGCCATAGAGTTTATTCCTGATGAGAAAAAGGTGAAGATATATGTTTCCAGGTGTACCTTCTGTTCTCAATGTAACGACATATGCCCTGTTAAGTGCCTTAGCATGTCTCCGGAGTTTTTACTTGCTGACTACGATAAATACTCCGATTCACTTATAGTGAAGTGAGCTCTTTTAAGAAATTGTCTGATAAAAGCAGGTTAACTAACCTTTTAGCGGAAGATAATACCTCGGGAGATAACGTGCAACCCAAGGCAATTGCCTTGGGTTGCACGCCTATAAAGAGAATATGGTTAACGTCCTCTTTTAAAAACTCTATAAGAAAAGCCAAGGACAAGGTGTGTGTGGAAAAGTATGTTAGCTTGGGGATTTTATGGTGTGGGATGATTCTTATTTCCCCTGGGGTTAGATTCATATCTGTTGCATCCACGATAATTAAAAGCTCGGGTTTTTCTCTACTTATTAGGGATGTGAAGTTTTCAGGAGCAGTTCCCGCATCTATTCCTATCCATCCTTCTTTACCATCTATGTTTTTAGCTATCCACGGTCCTACTCCGTCATCTCCAAGGAGTTCATTTCCGACTCCAAGGAGTATTTTTTTCTTCAAGGGTATCCCTCCTTTATAAACCATGGATAAAAAGGGTATTTTCTCCAATGCTGTAATAATGATGATGGGAATTATGATAAGCAGGTTATTTGGTCTATTACGGGAAAGCGTTATGGCTTTCCTCTTCGGAGCTACACCTGCTTACGATGCTTTCTTAATTGCCTTTCTCATTCCGAACCTTTTAAGACAGCTTTTAGCCGAAGGAGCTTTAAGTTCCTCCTTTGTTCCTGTTTTTAATGAGTATCTCCTTAAAGAAGGAAGAGAATCTGCTTGGAAGCTTTTGAACAATCTCTTAAACATCCTCTTTATAATCTTTGCCTTTCTTATCCCTTTGGGATATTTACTTCTTCCTTATTTGGTTAAAATTTTAGCCCCTGGGTTCTCGCCTGATACTTATAACCTTTGTATATCTCTTGCTAAAATCACAATCCCATTCATATTTTTCATAAGCCTTGCGGCTTTAACTATGGGGGTATTGAATTCTCATGGTAACTTTTTTATTCCCAGTGTTGCATCGACCTTTTTTAATATTTCAATTATAGTCATTTCTTTACTGTTTTACAAATCCTTTGGTATCTATTCTGTCGCTCTTGGCTCCACTTTTGGTGGTTTTCTCCAATGGATTTTTCAGCTTTTTTGGCTAAAGAGTTTGGGGTGGAAGTTTAAATTCTTCTTAGATTTCAATCACGAAGGGATTAGGAAAATCGGGTTAATGATATTGCCTCTTACCTTTGGTTTAGCCATAAATCAGATTCAGAATCTTGCTGATAAGATAATAGCTTCTTTGCTAACACCTGGAGGAATTTCTGTTATAAATTATGCCTTCAGATTGTATCAGCTTCCTCTTGGGCTTTTTGCGGTTTCATTTTCTACTGTGGCTCTTCCCATTCTTTCAAGGGATATCTTTAAGGATAGCCTTGAGGACTTTAAAGATACACTGGTTTCCGCTATGAGAATCGCATTGTTTATCGTTATTCCTGCTTCCATATTTATCTTCCTTTACTCCCCTATGCTTATTAGCATAGTTTTTTACAGAGGAGCTTTTTCCGAATGGGCTTTTGAGAAAACCTATGCTACTTTAAGATTTTATTCTTTAGGGCTGGCTTTCTCCGCTTTAGTTCATATCTCTATGAGGGCCTTCTATGCAATTAAGGACACGAAAACCCCCACCTATATAAGCTTTTGGGTTGTTATTCTTAATGTTTTTCTGAATTTAATTTTTGGAAAGGTTTTTGGTCCACCGGGGCTTGCTTTAGCTACCTCTTGCTCTTTTGGCGTTAACTTCTTTTTATTGAAGCGGTCTTTAGCTAAGCATTCCGTAACCCTTTCCCTTTATAACTACTTACTTAAGTTATCCTTACCTTCTTCTTTCTTTCTTATATGTTCATGGTTTGCTCTCACCTTTATCCCTAATTCGTGGGGTTCTATGATGGTATCTTTAGTTTCTTTCTTTCCCTATGCGTGGCTTTGCGGGAAGATCGGGATAGAGGAAGGTAATATTCTTCTATATAGATTTGCACGAATAATAGATAAATATAGGTAGTTACTCTTTTCTTTTTGTCTTGAAGAGCATAATTTTAAGTAGTATAATATTTACAAAATTGTGTTAGGGGGGTGGTCTAAGTGGACTTGGGAATAAGGGGTAAACTGGCGATGATTACAGGGGCTGCACAGGGGATAGGGAAAGCCTGTGCTTCGGCGTTTGCGGATGAGGGATGCAATTTATCTTTGTGTGACATTAACATAGAAAAGTTGGAGAAAACAGCTGAAGAGCTTAGAGCTAAAGGGGTTGAGGTGTTGTCTATAAAGGCTGATGTTACTAAGAAGGAGGATGTGGATAAATTTGTAAAGGAGACGGTGGATAAGTTTGGTCGTATAGACATTTTGGTTAACAATGCGGGAACTGCTCGCTTTAGCGATTTAATGGAACTTCCAGAAGAACAGATCCTTTTCAATATGGATTTAATGGTTCACGCGGTTATTCGCTTAAGTAGAGCTGTTGTTCCTTATATGCGGAAAAATAAATGGGGCAGGATAATCAACATTTCTTCCATCTTCGGAAAACAACCTGGGGGGCTTTTAGACTACGATACGGCCAAGGCGGCCGTGATCATGGTTACGAAAGATTTTGCTAACTACTTGGCCAAGGATGGAATACTTGTTAATGCTGTGTGTCCGGGACCCGTAAGGACTCCTCTGTGGGAAGGACCGGGGCAGTTGGGAGATCAGTTAGGTAAGTTATTAGGTTTATCTTCGACTGAAGCGATAGAGACTTTTGCTAAGCAAAATATCCCTCTTGGGCGCTATGGCTATCCGGAAGAGATAGCTAATGTGGTTTTGTTCCTCGCTTCGGAAAAAGCCAGCTATATAACGGGACAAGCTATTAATGTTGATGGCGGTATGATAAAGGCTGCTTATATTTAATAGAAGGGAGTGGGTATCTTGGCTTTAAAAGCGGCTTTTGTTTTTATTGCTCCTGGCGCAGATTATAGGAAAGACAGGACTGTTGTGAAAAGTGGAGATGTGGAGTTACACGTGGTTGGTGTTCAGAGCTATGAGGAAGGGGCTAAGGTTGCGGAGGAGTTAGTAAGGGACGGGATATCATGTATAGAGCTTTGTGGTGGATTCGGTAACGAAGGTGTGGCTATTGTGAGTAAAGCCGTTAAGGGAAGTGCTCGCGTAGGTGTTGTAGGGTTCGACATTCATCCGGGGCTTGAAGGTAAAAGCGGGGATGATATCTTTCTATGATTTATAAAAGATTTGCTATTGAACTTGGAATGGGTGTAGACCTTCATGGGGAAGACTATACGAAGGCGAGCGTAAAAGCCGTAAAAGATGCGGTTTCTCGTGTTTGTCTAAGCGGTCTGGTTGAGGTATTAAACCTTTCTCTTGATGATATCCGGGTAGAGGTTATTCTTGGTATTCCAAAGGGAGGTGAGATTAAAGAGGAAGAGGTTAGAAAAGCCATACCCATAGGAAAGGTGGAGGTAAGGGTAGAGGAAGGGGGACTTAAGGTGCCCGGGATATATGTTCCAAAATTTGGGAAGACATCGACCATTATAGTTGTCAATGCTTGTGTGATTGTAAAGGTTCCCGGGTAGTTTTATTAAAGGGGGGGTAGGCCTTGGGTGAAGAGAAGCTTTGGATTAACATGTATACCTCTATGTTAAGGATAAGGCGTTTTGAGGAGAAAGTGGTGGAGCTTTTTGCTCAAGGTAAGATACCGGGATTTGTTCATTCCTATATAGGAGAAGAGGCGGTGGCTGTAGGGGCATGCTCAGCTTTAGAGCCTACCGATTATATAACGAGCACTCATAGGGGGCATGGCCACTTAATAGCCAAGGGTGGAGACCTTAAGTATATGATGGCGGAGCTTTACGGTAAAAAGACCGGATATTGTAAAGGCAAAGGAGGCTCAATGCATATAGCAGACGTGGACCTTGGTATACTCGGTGCTAATGGTATAGTGGGTGCTGGCCTTCCTATAGCAACGGGCGCAGCTTTGTCAAGCCATCTTCAGAAGAATGGAAGAGTCGCTTTATGCTTCTTTAGCGATGGTGCTTCAAATAGGGGAACTTTTCACGAGAGCTTAAACATGGCCTCTATATGGAAACTCCCGGTCATATTCCTTTGCGAGAATAATATGTATGGTATATCTATGCCTCAGCGAAAGGGAATGGCTATCGATGATATAGCGGATAGAGCATCTGCTTACGGTATACCTGGCGTAGTTGTTGATGGTAACGATGTTATAGCCGTTTATGAAGCGGTTAAGGAGGCCGTGAGTAGAGCCCGCGCTGGTGGAGGACCTACATTAATAGAAGCTAAAACGGCTCGTTGGAGGGGCCACTTTGAGGGAGATCCTCAAATTTATAGAACTCAGGAGGAAATAGAGGAATGGAGAAAGAAATGCCCTATAAAGCGTTTTGAGGAAAAACTTTTAAAAATGGGAGTGCTCGATGAAGCTAAGATAAGGGAGATAGAAGAGATGATTGCAAAAGAGGTTGAAGAAGCTGTAAGGTTTGCAGAGGAAAGTCCGTATCCGGAGCCCGAAGAGGCCCTTGAGGATGTTTATGCTTAGGGGGTGCTCATTATGAGGGAAATTACATATGCGGAGGCTATAAGGGAAGCTTTAAGGGAGGAAATGAAACAAAACGATAAGGTATTCATTCTTGGGGAGGATGTGGGTAGATTTGGTGGATGTTTTGGAGTAACGAAGGGGCTCTGGGAGGAGTTTGGCGATGAGCGTGTTAGAGATACACCTATAAGCGAGACAGCTATAATAGGCTCTGCAGTTGGTGCTGCAGCTACCGGTATGAGACCTGTAGCTGAAATAATGTTCTGTGATTTTATGGGAGTGGCAATGGATGAAATAACTAATCAGGCGGCAAAGATGAGATATATGTTTGGTGGAAAAGTTTCAATCCCCATGGTAGTGAGGACCCCCGTTGGAGGTGGTCTTTGTGCTGCAGCTCAGCATTCGCAAAGTCTCGAGGCTTGGTTTACTCACCTTCCTGGACTTAAGGTTGTTATGCCGTCGACTCCTTATGATGCTAAAGGGTTACTTAAGGCTTCGATACGAGATGATAACCCTGTTATATTCTTAGAACACAAAATGCTCTATGGAGTTAAGGGGCCAGTTCCCGAGGAAGATTATATTGTTCCTTTAGGAGTTGCAGACGTAAAGAGGGAGGGGAAAGATTTAACGATAATAGCTACCTCTTTGATGGTTCATAAAGCTTTGGAGGCCGCTTCTTTGCTTGAAAAAGAGGGCGTTTCCGTGGAGGTTATAGACCCCAGAACCCTTTACCCTCTTGATGAGGAGACAATATTGTCATCGGTTAAGAAGACACATAAAGCTCTTGTAGTCCATGAAGCGGTTGAAAGGAACGGTTTTGGAGGAGAGATAGATCATAATGGAGAAGGCTTTTGAATATCTTGATGCTCCTGTGAAGAGGGTCTGTGGCAAAAACGTTCCTATTCCGTTTTCTCCTCCTCTTGAAAGATTTGTTATTCCTCAGGTTGAAGACATCGTTAATGCTGCTAAGACCATTCTTAAGTGAGGAACAGGGGGCCTCTTAATAGAGGCCCCTTTACTTTTCTTCAAAGGAGGAACTCTTCATGAGTAGGATAGGTATAATAGCTAATCCAGCGTCGGGCAAAGATATAAGAAGATTGGTAGCTCACGGTTCTGTTTTTGATAACAATGAAAAGGTTAATATAGTAAAGAGAATGCTTTCTGTATTTGAGGAGGTTGGCATAAAAGAGGTTATATTTATGCCAGATTATTTTCAGATAGGCTGGAGGGCCTTAAAGTCTCTGGGAAAGGTTAATATGGAAGTTGGGATTATAGATATGGATGTGGAATTTACCCAAAATGATTCTACAAAGGCTGCATCGATTTTGGAAAGATGCGGGGTAGATTGCCTAATAACGCTTGGTGGAGATGGGACGAATAGGGTAGTTGCAAAAGGGTTGTCTCCCTGTAGCGAAGTTCCTTTGCTTCCCATTTCCACCGGAACTAATAACGTTTTTCCCTATATGGTGGAGGGAACGGTTGCGGCTTTGGCTGCTGCTGCAATCGCTAAAGGCGTAGTTGGAAAAGAGGAGGGTTGTTATAGAGCTAAACGGGTTGAACTTCTTAGAGGTGGTGATGTGGTGGATATTGCTTTGGTTGACTTAGTTGCTTTAGATTGCTCCTTTATCGGTTCAAAGGCAATATGGCATCCCGAAGAAATAAAGGAAGTTTTTTCCACGGTGGCCAAGCCGGACTCTATAGGGGCCTCTTCCATTGCTGGATATTTAATCCCCACCGATGAACTCGATGATAGGGGAATTTATGTAAAGCTGGGGGAGGCTGGAAAAAAACTCTATGCACCGCTGGTTCCTGGTGTAGTTAAAGAAGTTTTTGTTGAATCTTTTTCTGAGATACCTTTGGACGAAAAATATAAACTTTCTCTCAGTAGAGGGGTTATAGCTCTTGATGGGGAAAGGGAAATAGAATTCTCTGAAGAAAATTGGGAAGTTAGAGTGACAAGGAATGGCCCTCTTGTTATAGACATAAAGAAGACGTTGAAATTGGCCAGCGAAAGACGTTTTTTAAGAAGTTAGTTTTTAGATAGTGGTAGATAATATCTTCATAATGATATATAATCTTCCTAAAGGAAAAATTTCCAAAGGAGGTGCTTTCTATGTTTAAAAAGTGTGTGATCTGGGTCTTGTTCGTGTTGCTGCTTAGCTCTATTTTCCCTATGTCTTCCTACGCGGTTTCCAATTTTAAGCTTGCTAATGCAGGACCAGCTGACCCTCAGGATAGGACCGTTATAGCTGTTGATATCTTTGCTAATTATGTTTTTACCAAGACTAATGGGGAGATAAAGGTTAATGCCTTTCATGCCTCACAGCTTGGAAACGAGAAGGAGATCCTTGAGGGCTTAAAGATAGGTTCTATTGAATTTGGGACGATAACCACAGGTCCAATTCCAACCCTGTTTAAGCCGATTATGGTATTTGATATCCCTTACCTTTTCCCCAATGTATATGTAGCATGGGAAGTCTTAGATGGCCCCTTCGGGCAAAAGCTTATGGGGGAAATGTTGAAGGAAACGGGTGTTCGTTGTCTTGCTATCAGCGAAAACGGTTATAGACATTTCTTCACGATCAAGAAGGAAGTTCATTCACCGGCAGATATGAAGGGATTAAAGATAAGAACCATGGAAAACCCAGCTCATATGAAGCTGGTTGAAGCCTTGGGGGCTTCTCCCACGCCTATTGCTTTTGGTGAGCTTTACATGGCTTTACAGCAAGGAGTTGTGGGTGGAGCTGAATGTCCCATCACTTTAATAAACAATATGAAGTTTTACGAGGTTTCCAAGTATGTTGTTTTGGATGGACATCTTTACAATCCGCTTATCATGTTTGTTAATGACAAGGTGTGGAACAAGTTTACTGAAGAGCAAAAGTTAATAATATATGAGGGAGCCCAGCTTTTTAAGATCGCTCAAAGGGCTTTGACGGAAAGGCAGGTTCAAACGGGCTTGGTTAATCTTCAGAAGCAAGGCATGAAGATATATGTTCCCACTGCTGAGGAGGCAAAACAGTTTAGGGAGCTTTCTCAACCTGCTGTCTTGGAATACGTTAAGAAGGAAGTTGGAGAAAAATGGGTCAACGAAATTATAGAAGCTGTTAAAGCGGCGGAGGCCAAGGAAAGGGAGATGATAAAATAGTTAGTGGATAAATCAATAAAATTATCGATTAAAAAGGGGGCGGTTTCATATTAAGCCCCCTTTAATTTTGAAGGGAGGGCATTCGATAGTAGATGTATTTTCTTAAACGAGTATTGAATTTCTTTGATGTCGTTGCGATGTGGGGAATAGTCATTTTAATGGCTTTTATGAGTGTTATTATCTTTTTAGCTGTTGTGTTCAGGTTCGTTATTCATAGTCCTTTAACTTGGTCTGAAGAGGCAGCAAGATACATGATGGTATGGGTAACTTATCTCGGAGCCGGAATCGCTTTGAAGAAGGGAAGACACATTGGGGTTACCATGTTTATTAGTAAGCTCCCTTTGAAGTTAAGACAACCTTTGCTTGTTTTCTCTGAAGTTATGGTTATCGTATTTCTTGCTATTTTGGTTTATCAAGGGATAAATCTCCTGTTAACGTTAAGAACCCAGATTTCTCCTGCCATTGGGATGCCGATGGTGATTCCTTATTTTGCGATTCCCTTTGGGTGCCTATACATGTTACTTCACCTTATTGAAAGGTTGTTATCCCGGTCTATGGAGTTTTTCTCCACTGCCAATGTAGAACTTAAAAGGTTGTTGGAGGAGGAGAACGGAGAATGATAACTCTAATCGTTCTGGCTTTTTCTATTACCTTCCTTTTAGGGGTTCCTATTGCGCTCGTTTTAGGTATAACAGGATTTGTTTGCATACTCGCTATGGGGGTTCCGCTTCAGGTTGTGACCCAGAGAATGTTTACGGGTATAGATTCTTTCCCTCTTATGGCTGTGCCTTTCTTCATATTAGCTGGTGAGCTTATGAACAGAGGGGGGACAACCATAAGGATAATAAGATTCGCCAATAGCCTTGTAGGGCATATTAAAGGAGGCCTTGCTCATTCGAATGTGGTTGCTAACATGTTTTTCGCTGGGATAAGCGGTTCCGCTATTGCTGATGCTTCGGCTATCGGTTCCATTCTCATACCTGCCATGGAGAAAAGCGGTTACGAGAAGGATTTTAGTGCAGCACTAACTGCGGCAGCTGCTACTATAGGTCCGATAATTCCTCCAAGCATAATAATGGTGATATATGGTGTTTCTGTAGGTGTTTCAATAGGGGGACTTTTCGCCGCGGGCTTTATTCCCGGTGTTTTGCTTGGTTTGGCCATGATGTTCACTATATTCCTTGAGTCAAGGACGAGGAACTATCCCATAGTTGAAAGTTTCTCCTTGATAAGGGTTTGGAAAGAATTTAAAGGAGCCTTCTGGGCATTGCTCTCTCCGCTTATAATTCTTGGGGGCATCTTGTTTGGGGTGTTTACTCCTACGGAAGCTGCAGCAGTCGCGGTTGTCTACTCTTTCATTGTCGGGAAGTTCATATACAGGGAGTTAAAGTGGAGAGATATTCCTCAGGTTCTTTTACAGAGTGGCATCACGGTGGCTTCTATACTTTTGATAATATCCATGGCTAATGTTTTTGCTTGGGTTATAGCGGCTAACCTCATTCCGCAGAAGATAGCTTCTGCCTTTTTAGCTTTTTCTCACAATAAATATATTTTCCTCTTGTTTGTTAACATCTTTTTACTTGTAGTGGGAATGTTTATGGAAACTGGAGCAGCAATAATCATCTTGGCACCAATTCTTGCTCCTATTGCTGCCAAAATGGGAGTTCATCCGCTTCACTTTGGTTTTATGATGGTTTTAAACTTAGCAATAGGTATGGTTACCCCGCCTGTTGGTGTTTGCTTGTTCGTTAGTTGTGGTATAACAGGGCTTTCTTTGGAAAAGGTCTCTGCTGCTGTTTACAAGTTTGTCATAGCAGAGATATTTGTTCTGGCTTTGGTGACATATTTTGAACCTATATCTATGTTTTTGCCGAAGCTTTTGGGTTTTATAAGATAACCTATTTGGTCATGAAGGTATCGTTAATCCTATCTTGAAGATAGACCTTGTAGTATCTTCCTCTTTCCGTCTTCTCAAATAATTTATATCCCTCGTTGAGGCAAGTTTCACATGCATCTTTAGGTATGGTAATAGCGAATATCTTTACTCCCCAATCTGATTCCGATTCTATAGTGTTTAACCCTGAACAATTAGAGCAGATTTTAAATGTCTGGGTTTGCTTTTCGAGAATTCCATCAGTATCATAATAGATGTTTCTTTTTCTTGTTATATATTTTCGATTTTTAATTATTTCATGTTTTAAGCTTTCTCTGTTCTTCCAGATTTCGTATATCTCATCACAGAGCCTCTTAATGTATTCTGTAATTTTCGGCGATTGTTTCATTCTCTCTGGCTGATAATCGGGCTCTATGACATGAGAATAGTCTAAGCCTGCCAAGGCCAGTATGATACCAAGATTTACGTAAGGTAAAGCGCCTTCTATTGAATAGCCTCCCTCTAATACGGCAATATCGGGATTAAGCTTTTCCGTGAGCTTTGCATATCCTTGGGCGGTGAAATTCATGTTTGTTATGGGATCGCTGTAGTGGTTGTCCTGTCCCGCAGAGTTTATGACAAGTTCTGGTTTATACTCTTCTAATATGGGAAGAACCAGATTATCAATAACATATAGAAATCCTTCTTCTCCTGTGCCGGGCGGTAAGGGGATGTTGATGTTATAGCCTATGACGGCTGGTCCCCCAAGCTCTTCCGGAAAACCTGTTCCAGGGTAAAGCGTTCTCCCGTCTTGATGTATTGATATATATAAGGTATCCTTATCGTTCCAGTAGATATCCTGTGTTCCATCTCCGTGATGACAGTCGGTATCTATGATAGCAACTTTTTTGTTTCCGAATCGTTGTCTAATGTTTTCTAACATAACAGCTTCCACATTTATTATGCAAAAGCCTCTATCACCCCAGACCACCCTTTGGGCGTGGTGCCCTGGTGGTCTTACAAGCGCAAAGGCTTTGTCTGCTTCTCCCTTCAAGACCGTTTCGGCTGCTTTGATAGCTCCTCCTGCGGATATTAAATGAGGTTGAGGAACTCGCGTTTTTACGTCTGGTACACAAAAGTGTACTCTTTGTATATCCTTTTCGGTAGCTATGCTTGGATTGTAGAAGTCTATCCCTTCTATATCTGGCACACCCTCTTCTAAGAGCTGATCTTGAGTGTAAAGAAGGCGCTCCTCCCTTTCTGGATGGTTTGGGCTTATTGCCCAGTCAAACGCAGGGAAGAATACGATAGCCAGCCTGTTTTTAGCTCTAAGCATTTTTGTTTCCTCCCAAGGAAAATCTTAATCCCGGTTTGATTTGCGCCTTTATCCTTATGTTCTTTCCACAAGTGTAAAAGCCTCTTACTATGTTGAAGCTTGAGCTTTCGCTTATCTCACATTGAAGTTCATCTTCCGCAATAC
>LGFB01000020.1 GCA_001508835.1 bacterium 42_11 | reverse complement strand
ACAGGTCCTGCAGCTGCCGATGGTGCAAGTGCTTTGAATTCTGCAAAGCTCGCTATTGAGTATATTAATGAACAGGGCGGTGTATTGGGTAAAAAGCTTGAGCTTGTGGTTTATGATGATGGGTTAAAGCCAAGCGAGGCTGTCGCGATAGCTCGTAAGCTGATAGAGAAGGATAAGGTAGTTGCGGTAGCAAGCGGTTCTTACAGTGGTCCCACAAGAGCGGCTGCTCCCGTTTTTCAGGAAGCAAAGGTACCCATGGTTGCTGCCTATGCGGTGCATCCCGATATTACCAGGGCTGGAGAATATGTTTTTAGAAACGGCTTCCTTGGCGAGATTGAAGGGGCAGCAGCGGCAGAAGTGGTTGGCAGAAAGCTTGGGGCAAAAACCGTTTACCTTTTAACCGTTGATATTGATTATGGTAGAGCTCTTGCTGCCGGTTTTAAAAAGAGGGCAGAGCAGATCGGACTTAAAGTGGTTGGAGAGAAATTCTTCCCCATAAGGGAGAAGGACTTTACTCCTTACTTAACGGAGATAAAGGGTGCTAATCCCGACGCTATATTCATAAGCGGTTACTATTTCCACGGTTCTGCGGTTGTTCAAGCCCGCAACTTGGGTTACAAAGGCTACATAGTGGGTGAGGAAGGGTTTGACTCTCCGAAGTTTATAGAAATTGCTGGTAAGGCTGCTGAGGGTATGGTGATAGTTACTAACTTTAACAGGGATGACCAAAGACCTCTGGTTAAGTGGTTTATAGAGAGGTACAAGAAGGAGTATAACATTGATCCTGACATGGTTGGAGCTTCTTCCTTCGATAGCGTTTTGATAATAGCTGAAGCTATAAAGAAGGCAGGCTCTGTAGACCCTGCTAAGATAAAGGACGCTATTGCATCTCTGCAAGACTTAGATGCCTTAACTGGGAAGATAAAGAGGTTTACGAAGATAGGTGAGGTCGTTAAACCTGTTCAGGTTCAGATAATCAAGGATGGAGCGTTCCATTATTATGGGATCGTTGATGATCCCGAAATTATAAAGCCACCAGAGGAGTGATGATTTGTGAAAGAAGTTTTAGAGAAGCGGGTGGTGAGAGCTCCGAGAGGAACGGAGCTCCGATGCAAGGGGTGGGTTCAGGAAGCCGCCCTACGGATGTTGATGAATAATTTAGACCCGGAGGTTGCCGAAAAGCCTGAAGAGTTAATTGTTTATGGTGGAACGGGTAAGGCTGCTAGAAATTGGGAGTGCTTCGATGCCATAGTTAAGTGTTTGATGGAACTTGAGAATGATGAAACTCTTCTTGTTCAGTCTGGAAAACCGGTAGGTATATTTAAGACCCATCCTTGGAGTCCGAGGGTCTTGATAGCTAATGCAAACCTTGTTCCCAAATGGGCGGATTGGGATTACTTTAGGGATTTGGAAGCTCGAGGACTCATAATGTATGGGCAGATGACAGCCGGAAGCTGGATTTACATAGGAACGCAAGGTATCCTTCAAGGGACTTATGAGACACTTGCTGCTGTAGCTAACAGGCATTTTAATGGAACTTTGAAGGGCAGGCTTGTCTTAACGGCCGGTCTTGGTGGGATGGGTGGGGCTCAACCTCTTGCTATTACTATGAATGAGGGTGTAGGTATAATCGTAGAGGTCGATCGTAAGAGAATCCAGAGAAGACTTGAGACTGGATATTTAGATGTCATGGTGGAGAGCTTGGATGAAGCTTTAAATATAGCGCTTAAGGCGAAGGAGGAAGGTAGAGCAATTTCTATAGGTTTGCTTGGTAACGCGGCGGAGATATTCCCGGAGTTTGTTAAAAGAAGAATCGTTCCAGACGTGGTTACTGATCAGACGTCGGCCCATGATGAGCTAAATGGTTATGTTCCAGCAGGTATCCCCTATGAGGAGGCTCTTCAGCTGAGGAAAACGGATCCAGAGAAGTATAAAGAGATGGCTTTAGATTCTATAGCCAGACATGTGAGGGCTATGCTTGACCTTCAGAAAATGGGAGCCATTGTTTTCGATTATGGCAATAATATAAGAACGCAGGCCTATAAGCGTGGCGTTAAGGATGCGTATGATTTTCCCGGGTTTGTCGTTGAATATATAAGGCCTCTATTTTGTGAGGGACAAGGACCTTTTAGGTGGGTAGCCCTTTCGGGAGATCCAGAAGATATATATAGGACTGATGAAGCTGTTATAGAAACGTTCCCCGAGAAGAAGCATCTTGTGCGTTGGATTCAAATGGCTCAGAAGAAGGTTAAATTTCAGGGACTCCCGGCGAGGATATGTTGGCTTGGCTACGGCGAGAGAGACAAAATGGGACTGATATTTAATGAGCTTGTTAGAAAAGGCGAGATTAAAGCTCCTATTGTAATAGGAAGGGACCATCTCGACACAGGTTCCGTTGCTTCTCCTTATAGAGAAACGGAAGGAATGAAAGATGGTAGCGATGCAATAGCAGATTGGCCTATTCTTAACGCTTTACTCAATACCGCAAGTGGCGCAAGTTGGGTTTCCTTCCACCATGGTGGGGGAGTGGGTATAGGGTATTCACTTCATGCGGGACAGGTTACGGTAGTTGATGGCACCGATGAGGCTGCTGAGAAGGTTAAAAGAGTTTTGAGAAACGATCCTGGCATAGGTGTAGTTAGACATGCCGATGCGGGATATGAGAAAGCCATAGAATGGGCCAGAAAGCACGGTATAAAGATTCCTATGTTAAGCTAAGTTGCCCCTTGCGATAAGATTCCCCGAGTTTAAAAGGTGGGACTCTTCTTTAAGGGGGGTCCCACCTAATTTTTGTGGGAGGTGATTGAGTGTGATACCTAAAAGGCTTGTCGAATGTGTTCCCAATTACAGTGAAGGAAGAAGAGAAGATGTCATAGAAAAAATAGCCGATTGTTTTAGAGGAAGAGAAAACATTTGGTTGTTAGATGTTTCTCCAGATAAGGACCATAATAGAATGGTTGTAACCGCCATTGGAGAACCAGAGGCCATGTTTAATGCTGTTTTCGACTCTGTTAAGGTTGCCGCGGAGCTTATTAACATGGAGGAGCATAAGGGTGAACATCCGAGAATAGGTGCGACAGATGTTATTCCTTTCGTTCCTTTAAGAGGAATTACCATCGAGGAGTGTGTTGAGCTTGCGAGAAAGCTCGGGAAAAAGATAGCTGATGAGTTAAAAATCCCAGTCTATCTCTATGAGGAGGCTGCTTTAAGGCCAGAAAGAAGGAGGCTTGAGGTTATAAGAAAGGGCGAATATGAGGGGTTGAAGGAGGAGATAAAAAGGCCTGAACGCCACCCAGATTATGGGCCTCCTCAGCTTCACCCAACTGCAGGAGCCACCGTCGTGGGGGCGAGAAAACCCCTTATAGCCTTTAACGTTAATCTTGGAACTAATGACATCGAAATAGCTAAGAAAATTGCTAAATTTGTGAGAGCCTCAAGTGGAGGTTTAAGCTTCGTTAAGGCAATAGGCGTGGAACTTAAGGAAAAGGGAATTGTTCAGGTTTCAATGAACTTGACGGATTATACCAAGAACTCAATTTATAGAGTCTTCGAGCTTATAAAGATGGAGGCGGAGAGATGGGGAGTGCCTGTGGTTGAAAGCGAGATAGTGGGACTATTGCCAGCTGAAGCCCTTTTTGATTCTATATCATACTATCTTAAATTACACAGCTTCGATCCCCTAAAGCAGGTTATTGAGATGCGTTTGCTTGAGTTGGAGGGAGAAAAATGATTGACCTTTTAATTTACAATGCTTCTCAGCTCATCACTGTGAAAGATAGTAAAAGGGGACCTAAGATAGGTGAAGAGATGCTTGATTTGGGCATTATCGAGAATGGAGCAGTTGCTATTGACAAAGGAAAGATATTAGAGGTCGGTCAAAGTAGCGAGTTGGTGGGGAAGTATAGGGAGGCTAAGAAAAAGATAGATGCTTCAGGGTGTATTGTTTTACCGGGTTTTGTAGATGCACACACTCATCTTCCCTTCGTTGGAACAAGGGAAGACGAGTTTCTCATGAGGTTGAGAGGAGCCGAATATGTGGAAATATTGAAGGCAGGGGGAGGGATATTAAACACGGTTAAGAAAGTGAGGAAGGCAACCAAGGAAGAGCTTTTAAAGGCCACAAAGGCGCACGCTCTTAAGCTAATTTCCTCGGGTGTAACCACTACTGAGGCGAAGAGTGGTTATGGTCTGAACTTGGAGGATGAGATAAAACAGCTTGAGGTGTTAAGGGAGCTTAATGAACAAGGTCCTTTAGAAATTGTTCCTACATTTCTTGGTGCTCATGTTATTCCTGAAGAATACAAGAGCGATAGAAGAAAATATATAGAGCTTCTTGAGAATGTGGTAATGCCGGAGGTATTGAAGAGAAATTTAGCAATGTACTGTGATATTTTTTGTGATGAGGGAGCCTTTTCTTTAGAGGAATCTGAAGAAATCTTGGTTAAGGCAAAAGAGCTCGGTTTTAAACTAAGGATTCATGCCGATGAAATAGCTTCTCTCGGTGGGGCGGAACTTGCGGCGAAGTTAGGAGCCAAGAGTGCAGAGCATTTGATAAAGGTGAGCGATAGGGGAATAGAGCTGATGGCTGAAAGAGGGGTTTTTGCGGTACTTTTGCCCGGAACCTCCTTTTCCTTAAGGAAACCCTATGCTCCAGCGAGAAAGATTATATCAGCTGGTGTTCCAGTAGCTTTGGGAACCGATTTTAACCCTGGAAGTTGCTATTGTAGTTCTATGGAAATGATTCTTCAATTAGCTGTATTGGGTATGGGCATGTTTCCTGAAGAGGCTATTACCGCTTCTACCTTAAATTCTGCTTATGCCCTTGATATGGGTGATAGAGTTGGTAGCATTGAGGTAGGGAAACAGGCGGATGTTACCATTATGGGTGTTCCAAACTATGCATTTCTTTTCTATGAGATAGGTAGAACCCATGTTAAGTCCGTTATAAAGAGGGGGGAAATTGTCTATGAAGCTCAAGGACCTTACTATTGAGGCCTTTTTAAGGGAGCTTTCCTCTTCCTCTCCTGCTCCTGGCGGAGGAAGTGTTGCGGCATTAATGGGGGCTTTAGGTGCGTCGTTAATTTCGATGGTTTCTAACCTAACCTTGGGGAAGAAGGGATATGAAGATTTTGAGCAGGATGTAAGGAAACTTCTAAATTTGTCTGAAGAACTGAGAGAGCTTCTTCTTCAAAAGGTTGACGAAGATACTGAGGCCTTCAATTCCTTTATGGATGCTCTTAAGCTTCCCAAGGGAAGCGAAGAGAGGGAGAAAGGACTTGAAGATGCCTTAAAGAGGGCGACTTTACTTCCCCTCTCGGTTATGGAGCTTTCTTTCAAGGTTTTAAATCTCTCTAAGGAGCTTCTCGATAAGGGGAACAAAAACGCTATAAGTGATGTTGCTGTCTCTGCGGTATCGGCCTATGCGGCAATGGAATCCGCCTATTTTAATGTACTCATAAATTGTTTGTCTATTAAGGATGACGAATTTGTAAAAACTTCCATAGATAAAGCTAATGGTTTTCTCGGTTCTGGGAAAGCTTTGTACGAAGAGATAAAGAGAGCAGTTGAAAGTAAACTTAAAAAATAATTTCGTGTGTTATAATCTTTATTAAAATGCGAGGAGGAGGTGTACTTTATGCGGGATCGAATCAGAGAATTAGTGGAAAAAGTAAAGAACGAGCTTGTTGAGATGAGGCATCATTTTCACGCCCATCCTGAGCCCTCTTTTGAGGAATATGAGACTACAAAGTTTATAGCCAACAAGCTGAAGGAATACGGAGTTGACGATATAAGAGTTGGATGCGGTGGCAAGGAAGCTGGTGTCATCGCTACTATAAGGGGGAAATCTGAAAAGCCAATGATAGCCTTAAGGGCAGATATAGATGCTTTGAGAATGGCGGAAGAGAATGAATCTCTTCCCTATCGTTCCAAGAATGAGGGGGTTATGCATGCTTGTGGGCATGATGCTCATACAGCGGTTCTTTTAGCTACTGCTAAGGTTTTGTCTCAGATTAAGGAGGAGCTTCCGGGTAGCGTGAGGCTCATTTTTCAGCCTGCGGAGGAAAACGCAGCGGGAGCTAAGGAGATAATAAAGGCGGGGGGCTTGGATGGTGTAGATGCTATCGCGGGACTTCATGTTTGGGCTTATTATCCCTCAGGAGTGGTTGGTTTTAGGAAGGGGCCTTTTTTCGCAGCTGTTGATATGATAGAGCTGTATGTGAGAGGTAAAGGTGGCCATGGAGCTGCTCCTCAGTTTGCCGTCGATCCTATCGTTATCGCTTCCAATATAATTCTTGCACTTCAGACCATTGTTTCAAGGGAAGTTGATCCAATAGAACCAGCGGTTGTTTCTATCTGTAAGATAGAAGGCGGTACCGCTTTTAATATAATCCCTGAGGAAGTGAAGTTGGTTGGAACTATAAGGACCTTTTCTCCTCAGACAAGGGAAAGGGTTGTTTCAAGAGTAGAGGAGATAGCGACTAATGTAGCCAAAGCTATGAGAGGTTCTGTAAAGTTTGTGGATTACTATTCTACTCCTGCCTTGATTAACGATTCTAAGTTTACTGAGTTTGCTTCTAATATAGCTAAAGAGCTTTATGGAGAAAACAACGTTGTTGAAGCAGATTTAAATATGGGCGGTGAGGATTTCTCGCTTTATTTAGAAAAAGTCCCAGGAACTTTCTTCTTGCTCGGTACGGGGAATAAGGAAAAGGGAACAGATAAACCTCATCACAATCCTAATTTTAATGTGGATGACGACGCCTTACCGAGGGGTGTAGAACTTTTGGTTAACATAGCTTATGAATTTTTAAGGAGAGGTAGCTCATGAAATTTATCTTTGCACCATGGCGAATAGAATACATACGTGCTCCTAAGGGTGAAGGATGCTTTTTGTGTGATCTTCCTAAACAGAATAAAGACGAGGATAATTTAATACTCTGTAGGGGGAAAAACTGCTTTGTAATAATGAATAATTATCCATATAACCCAGGGCATTTGATGGTAGCTCCCTATAGACATGTGGGAGAGCTGGAGAGCTTGTCTCAAGAAGAGCTCTTGGAGCTGATGATATTAGCCCAGAACATGGTTTCTTTGCTTAAAAGGGTTATGAAACCAGATGGTTTTAACCTTGGCTTTAATTTTGGTAGGGTAGCAGGTGCTGGTGTGGAAGACCACATTCATCTTCATATAGTACCGAGGTGGAACGGAGATACGAATTTTATGCCTGTGATTGCTGATATAAAGGTGGTTCCGCAAGCGGTCAAGGAGACCTACCATGCTTTAAAAGAAGCCCTCTCATCTTGTTGTCAATAAGTGGCTGTGTTAGAATAAAGTCGTAAATTTTTGAGAAAAGGAGGTTTTGCTGATGCAACAGCAACCTAGTTTGTTAGGAGGATTGCTTCCTCTAATCTTAATATTTGTGGTATTTTATTTTCTTTTGATCTGGCCTCAGAGGAAGCAGAGAGAGAGGCACAGGAAAATGATAGAAAGCCTGCGGAGGGGAGATAGGGTTGTTACTGTGGGTGGTATTTATGGCATCGTGCGTGAGATAAAAGATGATAGTTTCATAATCGAAATCGATAGGTTGGAAGATGATAAACCTGTTAAGGTTCGTGTAACTAAAAGCGCAATAGCTGCGAAAAGAGAGGCAGGAGAAGAGGCAAATAATTCTAAAGAGGAAAAGGAATAGACTACCTTGAAGCCTAAGGAGGAGCTGTATAGGGTCTTAAGCGAAATAGATGGAAAAGGGTATAAAGCTTACTCGAGGATTAGGGGGAGCTATAGATTCCCTTACTTTACTCTTTTTGTGGATCATGTTCAATCTGACCCTTTCGCTCCTCCGTCTCGATGTAGGATAAGGGTTCCCCAAAAAGTAGCTTCTTTTCCAGACCATCTTTTTTCAACCAAAGTTAGGAAGATAGCTCTTGAGGATTTCTTGACAAGAAAGTTTTTTAGAGCTTCTAAGTCAGTTAGCGAAAGAAGAGGTTCCGGAAAAAGTGGATTGATATATATGGATGCTCCGGGGCAAGAGGTTTTAGAAAGGACTTCTATGTTAGTATGTAATGAGTTTGTTGAGGCCAGATTTGCTATAGGGCTTCCAGCTATAGGTAGGAGGATTTTAGGGAAGGAGGCCATAGAAATTTTCTTTGAGGACCTTCCTTCGATTGTGCAAACTACCCTTTTATTTTCTTCTCATGACTACGGAGAGCTTAAACTTCATGTCGATACTGTTGAGGATCAGGAGGCAATAAGAGATTCCTTAGATGAGCTGGGTCTTATAGCATTTATAGCTAACAATTCTATACTGCCACGTGAAAGTGGTATAAGCGATAAGCCAATGTCAAGGGAAAAAGCAATTCCCTTTATTTCTCCTCCTTCTCTTGAAGTGGAGGTTGAAACCCCAAATCGAGGAAAAATTCGCGGCATGGGTATAAAAAGGGGTATTAGCTTGATAGTAGGTGGAGGATATCACGGTAAAAGTACTTTACTTAGAGCTTTAGAAAAGTGTGTTTATCCTCATATCCCGAATGATGGAAGGGAATATGTTGTTTCTATTAAGGATATGGTAAAGATAAGGGCTGAAGATGGCAGAAGCGTGGAGAAGGTTGATATCTCTCCATTCATTTCTAATCTACCTATGGGCAAAGATACAAAAACCTTTTCTACTGAGGAAGCCAGTGGTAGCACCTCCCAAGCAGCCAATATAATGGAGGCTCTTGAAATGGGAGCAAGAGCTTTGCTTATCGATGAAGATACTTCAGCAACTAATTTCATGATAAGAGATGCTAGGATGCAGGCTCTGGTATCGAAGAATAAGGAGCCCATCACTCCTTTCATAGATAAGGTTAGAGCTCTGTATAAGGAGTATGGCGTTTCGAGCGTGATAGTTTTAGGCGGAAGTGGAGATTACTTCGATGTGGCGGATTATGTAATAATGATGGATGAGTATAAGCCGGTGGATGTTACTGTAGATGCCAAGAGAATAGCTTCTGAGATAAAAACGGGGCGTAAAATTGAGGGAGGAGATTCTTTCGGAAAGATAACCTGTAGGGTTCCACTTCCATCGAGTATAAACCCAAAGAAGGGTGGAAAGGTGAGGGTGAAGGCTAAAGGTTTAAGAATTATAGAGTTTGGCAAATCTTTTATAGACCTTTCATTTCTTGAGCAGCTTGTTGATGAGGGGCAAACGAGGGCTATCGGAGATATTATATTATACTCTCTCGAAAAGGGTTACATAGATGGTAAGAGGAGCTTAAAAGAGGTGATTGACCTTGTGATGAGGGATATAAATATGCATGGGCTTGAGGTGATTTCTCCTTTTAAGAACGGTAGTCCCGGTGATTACGCTATGCCTCGCTCTTATGAAATTGCTGGTGCTTTAAACAGACTAAGGAGCTTGAAAATTGTTCAAAGAGGGTGATTTTATGTTGGAGGTTGTGGATGTTTCTAAGTTAGAGAAAAACCCAAAGGTCAGAGCTTACATCCAGGCAGCAGATGATTTTTTGGCTGCTTTGGGCTATACGGAGCACGGTTTCAGACACGCAAATTTCGTTGCTAAGGTTGCAAGAAATATATTACTGAAGCTTGGGTATGAGGAGAGATTAGCAGAGCTTGCTGCCATATCAGGGTATCTCCACGATGTAGGCAATATATGTGGAAGGGAAATGCACGGCCCAGCTGGAGGCTTGATAGCCTTTAGACTCCTTGAAGAGATGAGCATGGATCCCGCTGAAATTGGAAAGGTTGTGGTTGCTATAAGTAATCATGAGGAAGAGAAGGGCATACCCGTGGATCCTATTACCGCTGCGCTAATACTGGCTGACAAGTCAGATGTCCATTACAGTCGTGTCAGAAATCCTGATATAATAAGTTTTGATATCCACGATAGGGTTAATTACGCTGTGCGGAGGTCTTTTCTTAACGTGGATAAAAATCATAAGAGGATTACCCTTGAAATCGAGATAGATACGGAGATTTCTCAGGTTATGGAATATTTTGAGATATTTTTAAGTCGGATGTTAATATCTCGCAAAGCTGCCCATATATTGGGCTGCGAGTTTGGTCTTGTAATAAACAGTGTAAAGCTTCTTTGAGGAGGTGTTTAAGTTGAAGCGGGGAGACCTCATAAAGCTGGCTTTAATAGCCAGTATAATTGTAGCAGCTTTTGTTTATGTTTTTCCAATCCAGGGCAAAATAAACCTTGGACTGGACCTTAAAGGCGGCTCTCATATCATTTTGCAGTGCGTTTCGACACCCAATGCGCCCGTTACGGAGGATTCGGTTTCAAGGGTTTTAGAGATATTAAGAAATAGGGTTGATCAATTCGGTGTTGCTGAGCCTCTTATTCAAAGGGCTGGTTATGACAGGATATTGGTTCAGCTACCCGGAGTTAAAGACCCTCAGGCAGCAATGGAGCTTCTTGGTAAAACCGCTTTGCTCGAGTTTAGAGAGGTCGTAGATGTAGGACCTCAGAAACCTGTGAAACCCGAGAGGAATAATTATGCTACAGAGGAAGAGTACAGGGCCGCTTTAGCGAGATACGAAGAGGCATTAAAAACATATAATGAAACTTTAAAGGAGTTTGAGGAGAGAGCTAAAAAAGAGGGACTTACCGTGAATTTTGAAAGAGATACCGGTAGGGTTTATCTTCTTGGGAAAACATGGCTTACCGGTGGTTATCTCCTTGATGCAAGAACCAGTTTTGATAGATTTGGGGCTCCTGCTGTCAGTCTGGAGTTTAACAGCGAAGGAGCTAAAATTTTTGAAGAGGCGACCAGAAAAAATATAGGGCATCAGCTCGCCATAGTTCTTGATGGAAATGTTATTTCTGCTCCTGTTGTTCAGGAAGCTATTCCCGGTGGAAAGGCTCAAATAACAGGTAGATTTACCCTTGATGAGGCGCAGAGACTTGCAATACTTTTGAGAGCAGGTGCTCTGCCTGTTAAAGTTGAGATAGTTGAAAACAGGTCTATAGGCCCTGCCTTAGGACAAGACTCTATAAGAAGAGGAATAAAAGCTGGTTTATTTGGTGCTGCTTTGGTTTTTGTTTTCATGCTTCTCTATTATGGTTTGCTTGGTTTGATTGCGGATTTAGCTCTTTTTGTAAACGTTCTTCTTGTATTTGCAGCCCTTGCTGGGCTTGGAGCTACATTAACGCTTCCTGGGATAGCTGGTATCGTGTTAAACGTAGGCATGGCTGTTGATGGTAACATACTAATCTTCGAGAGGATAAAGGAGGAGTTGAGAGAAGGGAAGACATTAAGAGCTGCTATAGATGCTGGTTTTAGGAAAGCCTTCAGGACGATTTTCGATGCTAATGTCACAACCCTTATAGCTGCCGTTGTTTTGTTTTACCTTGGTAGTGGGCCTATAAAGGGTTTTGCTGTTACGTTAAGTCTCGGCGTAATAGTAAGCATGTTTACGGCAATCACGGTTACTCGAACCATACTCGAT